>DATNCB010000475.1:0-6046 GCA_035571715.1 Ramlibacter sp. | reverse complement strand
GGGTTTTCCTCGTTCGGATAGAGAGCTTCCAGGCCGATCTGCGTGGCGCGGCGGTTCGCGATGTAGCGCAGGTAGCCCTTGAACATGGAGGCGTTGAGGCCCAGGACGCCACGGGGCATGGTGTCCTCGGCATAACGGTATTCGAGCTCGACGGCTTGGGCGAACAGCGCCTTGATTTCGGCCTTGAAGCCGGCTGTCCACAGGTGCGGGTTTTCAAGCTTGAGCTGGTTGATCAGGTCGATGCCGAAGTTGCAGTGCATCGACTCGTCGCGCAGGATGTACTGGTACTGCTCGGCAGCGCCGGTCATCTTGTTCTGCCGGCCCAGCGCCAGGATCTGGGCAAAGCCGACATAGAAGAACAGGCCTTCCATCAGGCAGGCGAAGACGATCAGCGACTTCAGCAGCTTCTGGTCGGCTTGCGGCGTGCCGGTCTTGAAGTCGGGATCCATCACCGCCTCGATGAAGGGGATCAGGAACTGGTCCTTGTCGCGGATCGACGGGATCTCGTTGTAGGCGTTGAAGATCTCCGACTCGTCCAGGCCCAGCGACTCCACGATGTACTGGTAGGCATGGGTGTGGATCGCTTCTTCGAAAGCCTGGCGCAGCAGGAACTGGCGGCACTCCGGCGCCGTGATGTGGCGGTAGGTGCCCAGCACGATGTTGTTGGCGGCCAGCGAATCGGCGGTGACGAAGAAGCCCAGGTTGCGCTTGATGATGCGGCGCTCGTCCTCGGTCAGGCCGTTGGGGTCTTTCCATGTCGCGATGTCGCGCGTCATGTTGACTTCCTGCGGCATCCAGTGATTGGAGCAGGCGGCCAGATATTTTTCCCAGGCCCATTTGTACTTGAATGGCACCAGCTGGTTGACGTCGGTCTGGCCGTTGATGATGCGCTTATCGGCCGCATCGATGCGGCGCGCAGCGGCGGGGGAAATCGTGAAGGGGGTTTGCGACAGAGGTGAAGAGTCCACCTCGCGGTTCGTGAATGAACCGCTATTCGATGCTGGCGATGTGGGCTTCAGTTCTTCGTCCCAGGTCAACATAAGTTTTCCAATGCGTGGATTATGTGAGACAGTGCCGCGAAATGCAAAGTGTCCGTTCACATCACTGCCCGATTGTGTTGCTCAATTGCATCGGCTGTTTGTCAGAGAACGCCGACACTTTTCGTTTTCATTGACATGCTTCGCAGCCCGGATCGTCGATCGCGCAGAACTTGATGTCGGTCGCGGCAGGGGTATTGAACCGCGATGACGAGTCATCGGAAATCGGTGCGCGCGCAGCTGCGGCCGCGGCATCGAGCATGCTCATGCCGCCTTGCGCGCCGCCCGACGACACCGCGTTCAGGCGGCCCGATTGCACCGTCGACTTCTCGGCGTGCGTCGCGCTGCTGGTGCGCAGGTAATAGGTCGTCTTCAGGCCGCGCAGCCACGCCAGCTTGTAGGTGTCGTCCAGCTTCTTGCCCGAGGCGCCTGCCATATAGATATTGAGCGACTGGGCCTGGTCGATCCATTTCTGGCGCCGCGCCGCGGCCTCCACCAGCCAATGCGGCTCGATCTCGAAAGCTGTCGCGTACAGCGCCTTGATTTCCTGCGGCACCCGGTCGACCGGCCGCAGCGATCCGTCGAAATGCTTGAGGTCCATGACCATCACGTCGTCCCACAGGTCGAGGCGCTTCAGGTCGCGCACCAGGTAATGGTTCACCACGGTGAACTCGCCGGACAGGTTCGACTTGACCGACAGGTTGCCGAAACAGGGCTCGATCGAGGCGTCCACGCCGACGATATTGGAGATCGTCGCCGTCGGTGCGATCGCCACGCAGTTGGAGTTGCGCATGCCGTCCCGCGCGATCTTGCCGCGCAGCGCCTCCCAGTCCAGCGTGGCCGAGCGGTCGACCTCCACATATTGAGAGCCGCGCTGCCGGCCCAGCAGCTCGAGCGTTTCCAGCGGCAGGACGCCCTGGTCCCACAGCGAGCCCGGGTAGCTCGAGTACTTGCCGCGCTCGCGCGCCAGTTCGGTCGAGGCCCAGTAGGCGTGGTAGCAGACGGCCTCCATCGACCGGTCGGCGAACGTCAGGGCGTCCGCCGATGCGTAGGGAATGCGCAGCTCGTACAGGGCGTCCTGGAAACCCATGACCCCCAGGCCGACGGGACGATGGCGCAGGTTGGAGTCGCGCGCCTTCTTCACGGCGTAGTAATTGATGTCAATCACGTTGTCGAGCATGCGCATCGCCGTCGTGATGGTGCGCTTGAGCTTGTCCTGATCCAGCACCTTGGAGCTGCCGGCCGGCACGTCCTTCAGGTGGTTCAAGAGGTTCACCGAACCCAGGTTGCACACGGCCGTTTCGCTGTCGCTGGTATTGAGCGTGATCTCGGTACACAGGTTGGAGGAATGCACGACGCCGGCGTGCTGCTGCGGCGAGCGGATGTTGCAGGCGTCCTTGAAGGTGATCCAGGGATGGCCGGTCTCGAACAGCATCGAAAGCATCTTGCGCCACAGGTCGGTGGCCGGCAGGGTGCGGCAGGGCTTGATCTCGCCGCGCCTGGCCTTCTCCTCGTAGGCCGCGTAGGCCTGCTCGAACTCGATGCCGAACTTGTCGTGCAGGTCGGGCACGTCGGACGGCGAGAACAGGGTCCACTCGCCTTTTTCCATGACCCGCCGCATGAACAGGTCCGGAACCCAGTTCGCGGTGTTCATGTCATGGGTGCGGCGGCGGTCGTCGCCGGTGTTCTTGCGCAGTTCCAGGAACTCCTCGATGTCCAGGTGCCAGGTCTCCAGGTAGGTGCAGACCGCGCCCTTGCGCTTGCCGCCCTGATTCACGGCCACCGCCGTGTCGTTGACCACCTTGAGGAACGGCACCACGCCTTGCGATTCCCCGTTGGTGCCCTTGATGTGGGAGCCCAGCGCGCGGACCCGCGTCCAGTCGTTGCCCAGGCCGCCGGCGAACTTTGACAGCAGCGCGTTTTCCTTGATCGATTCGTAGATGCCGTCCAGATGGTCCGGCACCGTGGTCAGGTAGCAGGACGACAGCTGCGAGCGCAAGGTGCCACTATTGAATAGAGTGGGCGTGCTGGACATGAAGTCGAAGCTCGACAGCACCTCGTAGAACTCGATCGCCCGCGCTTCCCGGTCGACCTCGTTCAATGCCAGGCCCATGGCCACACGCATGAAAAAAGCCTGCGGCAGTTCGATGCGGGTTTTGCGCACGTGCAGGAAATAGCGGTCGTACAGCGTCTGCAAGCCGAGGTAGTCGAATTTCAGGTCACGCTCGGCCTTCAATGCCGCGCCCAGCTTTTCCAGGTCGTATTGCAAGAGCCTCTCGTCCAGCAGCTGGGCCTGGACGCCCTTTTTCACGAAGCCGGGAAAGTAGTCCACATAGCTGCGCGCCATGTCGGACGGCGGCAGATCGCGGCCCAGTACTTCCTTGAAGATCGTGTGCAGCAGCAGGCGGGCCGTCGCGTAGGTGTAATCGGGATCTTTTTCGATCAGGGTTCGGGCCGCCAGGATCGACGCCTTGTAGACCTCGTCCATGGGAACGCCGTCGTACAGGTTGCGCAGGGTCTCGGCCACGATCGGGTCGGACTTGACGTCGCCGCCCAGTCCCTCACAGGCCGATTCGATCAGCTGCGTCAAGTTGTCCAGATCGAGCGCGATACGCTGGCCGCCGTCCAGCACGTGCAGGGCCGGCGCCTTGGGTGTCTGCTGGGCCGACTGCCTGGCCCGCTCCTGGGCGCGGTGTTCGCGGTACAGCACGTAAGCGCGTGCGATCTCGTGGTGGCCGCCACGCATCAAGCCCAGTTCGACCTGGTCCTGCACGTCTTCGATGTGGAAAGTGCCGCCGGCCGGTCGCGAACGCATCAGCGCCCGGATCACGGCCTGGGTCAGAGCGTCGACGGTGTCGCGGACGCTGGCCGATGTGGCGGCCTGCGTTCCGTGGACGGCCAGGAAGGCTTTCATCATCGCCACGGAAATCTTGCTTGGCTCGAACGGCACGACCGCGCCGTTGCGGCGAATGATCTGGTAATCGGCCAGCGCGTTCGCAGCGGCGCTGCCGGCCGTGTCATCGGCGCGGCCGGTGATCAGGCCGGCCGCCTGCGGGGTACTCAAAGTGATCTGCATGGTTTCCTCGTTGTGCAACGAGGAGCACTATATCTAGTGTCGCAATTCCTTGCAAGCCACTACATATAGCGTTTATACGATGCGTGTGCTAGGCGGGAAAGCGCTGCGGCGGCCAGGCCAGGCTGCGCCGCAGCAGGTTCCAGTCGAAGCCCGCGCCCGGATCGCTCTTGCGGCCCGGCGCGATATGCTCGTGTCCGGCGATGTGCTCGATCGGATACTGCTGCGCGATTGCGGCGCACAGCCCCGACAGCGCTTCGTACTGGGCCGCCTCGAACGGGCCGCCTTCCACACCTTCGAGTTCGATGCCGATCGAGTCGTCGTTGCACTCGCTGCGGCCCCGGTAGTGAGACGCGCCGGCGTGCCAGGCGCGCTGGTCGCAGCTGACGAACTGCCAGAGATCGCCGTTGCGCCGGATGTAGAAATGCGCCGACACCGCCAGGCCTTCGATGCTCTTGAAGTACGGATGGGCATTCCAGTCCAGCGTATTCGAGAACAGGCGCTGCACCTCGTCGCCGCCGTAGCGGCCCGGCGGCAAGCTGATGGAGTGCACCACGACCAGGTCGATCGCGGCCCCCGGCGGCCGCGGCCCGAAATTGGGTGAGGCGAGCTTGCGTGCGAAGCCGTACCAGCCGGCCTGCCACAGCGCGGGCGCGTCAGGCCGGCTCGTCATTGGCTTCGTCACCGGCCGGAGCGGCGATGGCCAGCCGGGCGATCCGGTAGCGGATCTGCCGCAGGCTCAGGCCCAGCCGCTGCGCCGCGGCGGTGCGGTTGAAGCCGCTCTCGTGCAAAGCCTGGACGAGAATTTCGCGCTCTTGCTGGTCCAGGTAGGCCTGCAAGTCGGCCGGCACCGCGGCGGCGACCTGAGGCAGTTGTCCGGTGCTCGCCACTGCGGCCGGCGCCGCTTCCCGCGGGACCGGCGGCGCCGCCTGGGTCGGCGCGAAGTCGACTTGCAGTTCCTCGCCGTCGCTCAAGGCCACGGCCCGGTGCAGCAGGTTCTCCAGCTCGCGCACGTTGCCGCCCAGCGGATGCGCGCTGAGCTGCTCGACCACCGAGGGCGACAGCACCGGAGAAGGCATGCCCGACTCCTGGGCGATGCGCGCCAGCAGCGCCTCGCACAGCATGGGAAGGTCTTCGCGCCGCTCGCGCAGCGGAGGCACCATGATCTCGATCACGTTCAGGCGGTAGTACAGGTCTTGGCGGAAACGCCCGGCATGCACGTCGGCCACCAGGTCCTTGTGCGTCGCGCTGACGATGCGCACGTCCACCGCGTCTTCCTGGGTGGAACCAAGCGCGCGCACCTGCCGCTCCTGGATCGCGCGCAGCAGCTTCGATTGCATGGCCAGCGGCAGGTCGCCGATCTCGTCGAGGAACAGCGTGCCGCTGCGTGCGGCCTGGAAATAGCCTTCGCGGTCCTGGGCGGCACCGGTGTAAGAGCCCTTCTTGGCGCCGAAGAATTCGGCCTCCAGCAGGGACTCCGGGATCGCGCTGCAATTGACGGCAACGAACGGGCCCTCGGTGCGATGGCTGCAGGCATGGATGGCGCGCGCCACCAGCTCCTTGCCGGTGCCCGACTCGCCGCGCACCAGTACCGGCGCCATGCTGCGGGCCACTTTGGCGATGCGCTCCTTGACGCTGCGCATGGGCTGCGAGTCGCCGACCAGGCGCTGCAGCGCCGCCTGTCCGCTGGGCGAGCGCTCGTTGCCGTCCGCCGGTCGGGCCACCCCGGCCGCACGCGACCGCATTGCGCCGCCGCTGCCCTGGATGGCCGAGGCGACAACGCCGCGGAACTGCTTGAGATCCACCGGCTTGGTGAGGTAGTCGAAAGCGCCGGCCTTGAGCGCCTCCACCGCGTTCTCCGCGGACCCGTAAGCGGTCATGACGATACAGCGCTCGGGGCGCTGCTGCGCGAGCATGCGATGCAACAGTTCCAGTC
>DATNCB010000474.1:0-3165 GCA_035571715.1 Ramlibacter sp. | reverse complement strand
TAAACGCTGATCAGGAGGTCGACGGGCGAAGCGAATGCGGCGATGCCGAAGACGCGATCGACGAACGGGGCCAGGTTGTCGGCGATCACCACCTTCTTGGTCAGTCCCCAGCCGATCAGCTGCGCCCCGAGCACCAGCTGTGGCGGCGTGGCGCGAGCGCCGTCGCGCAGGTTGGGCAGGAAGGTCGTTGCGCGCTCGATCGGGCCGGCCAGGATCTTGGGGAACCAGGCGAGGTAAAGCGCAACCTGTCCCGCATGCGCCGCGGAAGGCAGGCGCCTGGTAAATGAATCGATCAGGTAAGCGGCAGCCGAAAAGACGTAGAAGGAGTAGCCCGCCGGCGCCGTGACGCCAAGCCGTGGAAGCGCGATACCCGCATAGGCGCCTGTGAGTCGCTCGATCTCGCCGGCGGCGAAGTCGTAGAACTTGAACGCGACGAGCGAGCCAAGCACCACGGCCAGGCCGCCCGCGAGCAACGCACGCCGCGCTGATTCATTGGGGGCTCGCGCCATCGCAGCGCCGCAGCCCCAGGCAACGAGCGTCACCGCGGCGAGGTGGATCAGATGCCAGGGATTGGTGGCCCCGTAGAAGAACCAGCTCGCTGCCAGCAGCCATGCCCAGCGCGCCTTGCCGGGCAGCAGCGCGAAGACGATCAGCGCGACTGGCAGGAAGCCGAAGAAACCGAGCGAGGTGAACAGCACGCTTGCACCTCGGTTTGCCGCGTCAGTACGTGGCGCCGCCCGCGCGCAAGTCCTCGGGCACGTCGTCGATCGGTATGTTCGCGTTGAGGATCAGGTAGTTGGCGAGCGCTTCGCGTTGCGGCTCTGTCAACTTGATCTGGATGTGGCTGGGCTTGTGCATCGTACCCAGCCATCCGCTCTTGACCTTGTCCTGGGTGACGACCACCGTGATGATGTGGCAGCCCTGGCAATATTCGAGCGCCATGTCGCGCCCGTCGATGGGCAGCAAAGTGGACCAGTTGGCCTTGGCCGCGTTGGCGGGGACCTTGGCAGCCGGCAGCGGCAGGTTGAACGACATGTAGTCGGCGAGCGTAAGCAGCTCCTTTTCCTTGAGCGCCTGCACGCCCGGAAGGGCCTTGCCATGCTCGCGCAAGTATGCAACCCACTCGTCGCGGGTATGTTTTGCGCCGACCAGCGCGCGAACCTCGGGCTCCGGCGCGCGGGTGGAGAGGACCTTGGCCAGCAGGGTCCTGCCTCCGGCGGGGATGAAGTCGAATACGTCACCCGCTCCCACGGCCAGCGTGGAGGCGAGCAATGCGCCGGCGAGCACGAGGCCGGCGCGCGCGCGTGAGAAAACGATCGTCATGAGCAGCTCCTCAAAACCGCAAATCCGGCGGTACATCTTCGATCTTCAGCGGCATGTTGATGGCCGAGTAGCGCGCGAACTCCTCGCGCTCCTGAGGGCTCATCTTCAAATCGCGATGAAACGGCGACAGGAACAGGTTGCGCCACGCCTGCGGCTCGCGGTCCTGCGTCAAATAACCTGCGAACAGCGAATGGCAGTTCTGGCAGCCGTTCCACGCGAGCTCGCGCCCGTCCGGTGGCAGCACGGGTGCGCCCTGCACGGCCGATGCCACCGGCAGGTTGACGAACAGGTAGGCGGCCAGTGTCGCGCGCTGCTTCTCGGTCACGGGTTTCTTCTGGGCGTCGATGAAATCGCGCCATTGCGCTTCCGTGCGCCGCTCCTGGGCGATGCTTCGCAGCTGCGCGGAAGAAGCGCCCATCAGTTCGATGAGCAGCGTCTTGCCGCCCTTCGGCATGAAAGCGATGTCTTCCCCCGCGGCCTGCGCCAACGTGAACGCGGCAGCCGCGAGCACGGCGATGAACATCCGGCTCCGGCTTGCGAACATGGTCACACCTCGCTCTTCACCCGCACGCTGTCAGCGAAGGAGAATACCGGCACGCGCAATTCGGCGCGTGCCTCTTCCGCCGGGAACCTCTCGCCGTGGAGCAGGTCCAGCTCGACGACCGTGTTGTCGTCGTAAAACCGCTCGGCGCATGCACCGCAGACGAGAGCCGGAATACCCTCCACTACCACAAGCCTGTCGTCCTGCCAGAACGCCGAGCGCACCTCGCACAGGTGCACGTCGGCGCTGCCGCAGCTCGCGCAGGTAACGGACGACTGTTGGCCGGCGTCCATCAGCCAACCAGTTTCATCGCCGCTGCGGCAATGTGCTGGGCGTTCGGCTTCATCCACAGGAACATCTCCGGCGCCGCGGGTGGCGGCGCATCGGGGAAGGCGATGCGCTTGAAGTGCGCGCCATAGACGTTCTCGGCGCAGCGCGCGACCACCTCTGCAGCCGGGCCGAGCGTGTAGTAGGTCTGGTCCACCGCCAGCAGGTTCTTGGTCTTCTGCACCGACTTGACCAGCGTCTCGGTGTCCATCTGCTTGAGGACGCGCAGGTCGATGGCCTCGACTTTCATGCCCTGCTTCTGCAGCGCCTCGGTCGCCTTGAGCACCTCGGGCATGCCGCCCCCGGAGCCGACGATGGTGATGTCACTGCCGACGGTGCGGATCGCGGCCTTGTCGAGCGGCGTCGTGTACTGCTCGTTGGGTACGTCCTCCATCTCCGAGCGCAGCCCATCCGCCCAGAGGAAGACGACGGGATTCGGGTCGCGGATCGCCGAGACCATCATGCCCTTCGCATCGTGCGGTGTGGAAGGAATCACCGTCTTCAGGCCGGGGATGTGCATGTAATAGCTGTCGATCTCGTAGTCCGAGTGCTGGCCTGCGAACCCGGGCGTCTGCCCGGTCATCTCCAGGATGAACACGATGGGCATCGACGCCTTGCCGCCCGTCATCGAGCGCAGCTTGCCCGCATGGTTCTGCAGCATCTGGAACACCATGCCGTTGCCCTGGTAGGGGATGTACGTCACCGCCTTGGAGCCGGCCAGGCCGGCGCCCAGGACGCATCCCGCCATCCACGTTTCGTCGATGCCGGTGTTCACGACGCGCTTGCGCCCGAACTCCTTTTCGAGATTGATCACGGGCATGCCCGGGGTCGATGCGACCGGCGGGGTGAGCTCGAAGATCCAGATCATGTTCTTGTCCTGGCGCATCTCGTGCTGCACCGCCTCGTAGACCGAGTACATAAAGCTTTTGCGTGCCATGATTGTTTCTCCTCAGCCAAATTGACGGGCAAGAACC
>DATNCB010000473.1:0-1140 GCA_035571715.1 Ramlibacter sp. | reverse complement strand
AACGATGTTGTCGCCGGTTTCGGCGATGGTCTGGATCGAGGCCGTGATGGCGGCCATGCCCGAAGCCATGGCGAGCGCGGCGACCCCGCCTTCGAGCGCGGCCAGGCGCTGCTCCAGCACGTCCTGGGTCGGATTCATGATCCGCGTGTAGATGTTGCCGGCCACCTTCAGGTCGAACAGGTCGGCGCCGTGCTGCGCGCTGTCGAAGGCATAGGCCACCGTCTGGGCGATCGGCGGGACCACGGCACGGGTGGTCGGGTCGGGCGAATAGCCGGCATGAACCGAGAGGGTTTCGAATTTCCAGTCGTTCGACATGGGTTTGTCTCTTTCTAGTGGTTGGGATCGGCCTGGATTATTGCCGAACGCAAATCACCCACCGGACGCGATCACGACCGGAGCGCTTGGGAAACAAACGCTGTGCGGCTTGCGCCATAAGCCGTCGCGGCCAGACGCACTTTGCAACAACCGTCATCTTTCGGTCAACGCGCCGCTTCGCTTGAGGACCGTCAATTGGGCAGGCACTTCGCGCCGGGACAATTCAATACAAAGGAACCCGTCATGGAATTCGCACTGCAACTTGCCATCATCCTCGCCTGCCTGTTTTATGGTGCCCGCAAGGGAGGTATTGCGCTCGGCCTGCTGGGCGGCATCGGCATCGTGATTCTGGTGTTCGGTTTCAAACTGCCTCCGGGCAAACCGCCCGTGGAGGTAATGCTGACCATCATCGCGGTCGTGGCTGCCTCGGCGACGCTGCAGGCATCCGGCGGACTGGAAGTCATGCTGCAGGCGGCCGAAAAGGTCCTGCGCCGCAATCCGAAGTACGTTTCGATCCTGGCGCCCTTCACGACGTGTGGACTCACCATGCTGTGCGGCACCGGGCACGTCGTGTACACGATGCTGCCCATCATCTACGACGTCGCGATCAAGAACGATATCCGGCCCGAACGGCCGATGGCAGGTGCCTCCATCGCCAGCCAGATGGGGATTCTCGCGAGCCCCGTGTCGGTCGCGGTGGTATCGCTCGCGGCCTTTCTCGCGAAGGCCCCGGTGGGCGGTAACGTGATCGACTTCGTCATGCTGCTGTCGATCACCATTCCGTCGACGCTGCTGGGTGTGCTGATGATCGGCATCTTCAGCTGG
>DATNCB010000472.1:0-4795 GCA_035571715.1 Ramlibacter sp. | reverse complement strand
CCGATCAGTTCGTCCTTGTCGCCGTGGATCAACATCAAAGGTCCCTGCAGGCGCATCGCATCCGCGACCGTGTGCAACGGATAGCGCAACACCTGGCGCGGCACCCAGGGATACAGTTCGTCGGCCAACGCATGGCCGCTGCTGTAAGGCGATACCAGCACGGTCAGGTCCGGCGCCCGGCCCGTCGCGCACAACTCGGCGGCCAGCCCCGCCGCCAGGCCGGTGCCCAGCGACTGGCCGGAGATCACGACCCGCTTGCCCTCGTACTGCGGCGCGAAGCGGGCCCAGACGGCGCGCACGTCGGCGCGCAACTGCTCCTCGCTCGCGATGCATCCCGTGCTCTTGCCGTAGCCGCGGTAGTCGAACATCACGACGTCGAAATTCACCTGCCGGAACTCATCCAGGTCGATCAGGCAGTCGGTGAGATTGCCTGAATTGCCGTGCATGAAGAACACCACACCGCGCGGATCGGGCAAGCGCAAGTGCGCCGCCGACAGACGCGCGCCGGGCACGTCGATCCACAGCTCGTGCACGTCCGGATCGGTCGTCAGCATGCAGTCGGGTGGCAACGTCGTCGGCTCGAAGAGCAGCCGCTCCTGCCGGAACCAGAGCCAGCCGAGCGCCGCCGTGTAGAGCGCTCCGGCGGCTGCAAGAACGCCCAAGGACATCAATGCGTAGGCCGCGTTGTTCAAGCGCTTCATTTCATTGCCTCCTGGTGTCCAGGTCACTCGGGACGTTCCGGTTGGGCATCACTTACTCCTTTGCTGCTGGACGCGCCCTTGCGTGCTGGCATGATCCTGCGCCCGCCCATGCCTGAGCCGCGTAGGAACCGACTGGCGCGTCACGTAGGAACTGAGCCATATGTGGCGTAGCTACTTAGTCGTCATGGCCGCCCGATAGAGCGACGTGGCCAGGCTGATACGACGTACGCCGGCGGCCTGGAGTTCCGCAGCGGTGAACGCGATCCGCCCACCAGCCCTATGCCAGCGCGGGGATGCCGCTGCGAGCCGCGCCACAATGCAAGGCTGCACATTCGACGGAGCAAGCAATGAGCCAGCCACAAGACTCCTTTCCCGCGTACCTGATTTCCAGCACGTCCGGCGGCGTGAGCGCGGCCTTCACCACGTTGACCGAAGCCGACCTGGATCCGGGCGACGTGACGGTGCGGGTGCAATACGCCAGCATCAACTTCAAGGACGCGCTGGCGGCCACCGGCAAGGGCAAGATCATCCGCCGCTTCCCGTGCGTGGGCGGCATCGACGCCGCGGGCGTGGTGGAGGCATCGAGTACCCCGCGCTTCAAGCCCGGCGACGGCGTCATCGTCCACAGCCACGGCTTCGGCGTCTCGCAGCATGGCGGCTATGCGGCCCGCGCGCGAGTGCCGGCCGACTGGGTGAACCACCTGCCGCCGGGCATGACCGCCCTGGAAGCCGCCACCCTGGGCGTGGCCGGCTACACGGCGGCGCTGGCCATCGACCTGATGGAATTGAACGGCCTGGCGCCCGACAACGGCAAGGTGCTGGTGAACGGCGCGACCGGCGGGGTGGCCAGCGTGAGCATCGACCTGCTGGCGCAGCGCGGTTATCAGGTGGTGGCCGTCACCGGCAAGCCGGCGCAGGCGCAGTACCTGCGCACGCTGGGCGCCAGCGAGGTGATCGCCAGCGCCGACCTGCCCGCCGGCACCAAACCGCTCGAGCCTGCACTGTGGCAGGGCGCCGTCGATTCGCTGGGCGGCGCACCGCTCGGGGGCCTGACGCGCAGCGTGCAGAAGTACGGCGTCATCGCCAGCATCGGCAATGCGGCGGGCCTGGACTTCAGCACCGGCGTCATGCCGTTCATCCTGCGCGGCGTGCGTCTGCTGGGCGTCAACTCGGACAACGAACCCGTTGTGCGTGACCGGATCTGGCAGCGCCTGGGCGGCGACATGCGCCCGAAGCACCTGGCGCAGATCGCGCGCGTGATCCCGTGGGCGGAACTGCCGGCCGCGATCGACGCGGTGTCCAACGGCAAGGCGCGCGGGCGGACCGTGGTGGACGTCGGCACCTGACGCCGCAACGGCTTTGTAGGACAACATCCAATCTTGTTGAAACCGCCCCACAGACAAGCTCGGCCACAACATAATCTCAGCCATTCAGCATGCCGCTGGGTACCAACAGGAGAATCACCATGGTAATTGAATCGACCGAGATCAAGCCCGTTCGTTCCAGGCGTGGTTTTGCGGCAATGGACCGGCAACGCCAACGCGAAATTGCCTCCATGGGCGGCAAGTCCGCTCACGCCAGCGGTCATGCGCATGAATTCACGCCGGAGGAAGCCCGCGCGGCCGGCAAGAAGCGCCACCGGCGCGCCGGCGAGACCGGTGCCCCGACAGCCTGAAGAGACCAGCGTCGCCCCGGGGGCTCGCGCAGCCCCCGGCGGCACGGCCGCCTATCTCTTGACCGGTTCGAGGTAAAGCTCCTCCAGCCGTTCCTGCTGGGACTCGCGCAGCCCCAGGCCTTCACGAAAGTAGCCTTCGAGGCCGCCGTAGTCGGCGTCCACCGCCTCGAACGCCGCGTCCAGGAATTCCGGCTGCACTCGCCAGAGCACGGACAGCACCTCCGGTGCCAGCCCAGGCCGCGACCCCGGCTCCGGCTTCAGGCGTTCGTTGGTCATCAGGTAGTCGCGCATCACATCCTCGGGGGAGACTCCCAGGCTGCGCAGGATCAGCGCCGCCGCAAAGCCGGTGCGGTCCTTCCCCGCCGTGCAATGGAACACCATCGGCTCGTTCGACTCCAGCAGGTGCGAGAACAGTTCGGCGAATCGATGCGTGTTGCCGCGCACGAAACCGCGGTAAGTCTCCTGCATCAGCGCCACGACGTCCGACGGCGAAAGGCGGTGGCCGGCGGCGATCAGGTCATTGAGCTTCTGCACGATGGTGGGCTCGATGGGCAGCGAGTGGACCGTGGCGTGCCGAAGTGCACAAGGCGCGGTGGACCGCTCGGCGACGCCGCGCAGATCGCACACCCTGAGCACGACCGAGGGAAGCACGGCGGACAACTCTTCGGCCGTCAACGCTCCCAAATGGTCCGAGCGAAACAGCTGCCGGCGGCGCACGATCAGGCCGTTCGCCGTTCCATAGCCACCGAGATCGCGAAAATTCGGCGCATTTCCAAGTTTGATCATTACTACATAGCCCAGGGGCTGCCTATCAAAGCTCGCTGTACTTCTTGCTGCTGCCGCGCGCCTGCGCCACCGGGTACTTCGAGGCATTCAATTCCAGTTTCTGCTGCGCAGCGGCAACCAGGTCAATCTGAAGTTTGTCCGCAAGCTGGAGCAGATACAGAAACACATCCGCAAGCTCGTGGCCGACGGCATCGCGTTTGTCCGCCGCGAGATTGCTGCTTTGTTTCTCCGTCAGCCATTGGAAATGCTCAAGCAGTTCCGCAGCTTCGACGGTGAGCGCGGCCGCGAGGTTCTTCGGAGAATGGAATTGATCCCAGTCCCGTTCCGCGGCAAACCGCCGCAATGCGGCGGTCAGGGATTCAAGAGCTCCGTCCATTCGAGTACCTCTGGGTCGTATTCGCTTTTTGGCATTGTGCCCTGGCAACAAAAATGCCTGACCGCTTGCGCCGGCCAGGCATGTTTCTTTCGCAGCACGGATCCTGGGTCAGGCCTGTCCTGCGCTTGTCGAAGCGGCCCGGATGACAAAGTCCCCTTACATGCTGCTCTTGCTGCCGCTGGACTTCTTCTCGCCGCCCTGGCTGCCGCGGGTGCTGCTGCGGCCGGAGTTGGCGCGCTCGCTCTTGTGCATGGCGGCCTTGCCGCCCTTGCTCGCGGCCTGGGCCCGGCCGCTGCTGCCCTTGCTGGAGGAGGACGACGATTTCGAAATGCGTGCCATAGATCTATCTCCTTGGTAATGTTGCGCAGCCAGCGCTCGATGCGCGCAGCCACAGCGTGACTCTAGAAGCGCCGCCGGGGCTTTCTGTAAGCTGCAACTGGACATCCGTGTAGGACATCCCTTGGGCGAGGCTGTCCGCAACGACAATCCGTCCGACGCAGCACCACCCTCACCGCCAGGCGGCACGAGCGCGGTCCCTTACCTGGAGCACGGGAGCAGCGGGGTTGGCGCCGTTGATCGGACCGTCCTGCGCCGCCTGCGGCCACGTGATGCGCTCGAATTTTTCGGCCATGGCTTCGCTGATGAAGCGCGTGCGTCCGGCATAGATATGCCTGTCGCCGCCGCCCGACTGCTGCGTGACATAGAAGCGGTGCGGCACGATCAGGTGCAGGTGTTCCTTGGCTCGCGTCATGGCCACGTAGAGCAGGCGCCGCTCTTCCTCGAGTTCGTCCTGGGTCCCGGTGGCCATGTCGCTGGGGATGCAGCCGTCCACCACGTTGAGCACGTGCACCGCTTTCCACTCCTGGCCCTTGGCGCTGTGGATGGTGGACAGGATCAGGTAGTCCTCGTCCAGGTGCGGCACGCCCGCCTGGTCGCTGGTGGCTTGCGGTGGATCGAGCGTCAGCTCGGTGAGGAACCGCTCGCGGCTGGCGTAGCCAGCGGCCAGCCGCACCAGTTGATCGACGTCGAGCTTGCGTACCTGCGCGTCGTCGTGAATGCGCTCGAGCTGCGGCAGGTACCACGCCTTGGCCAGTTCCAGGTCGGCCGGCCACGCGACGTCGGGATCGCGCAATTGCGCGTACAAGGCGGCGAACTGCGACCATTCATGCCTGACCTGCGCCGGCGGCTCGAACTGCTGCAGCGTGCGCGTCGGTTCGGCGGCTTCGCCCATCGCATCGAGCAAGCGGCTGGCAGTGG
>DATNCB010000471.1:0-1130 GCA_035571715.1 Ramlibacter sp. | reverse complement strand
TACAGCGCGGCAACGATGCCCAGGGCCAGGTGCACGCCGGTGCCGCTGTCGCCGATCTGCGCGCCGGTCACCATCGGCGGGCCATCGTCAAAGCCGGTGGTCGAGGCGGAGCCGCCGGCGCACTGCGCCACGTTCTCGTAGACCTTGCAGTCCTCGTACGGGCCGGGGCCGAAGCCTTTGACCGACGCGACGATCATGCGCGGGTTGATCTCATGGATGCGTTCCCAGGTGAAGCCCATGCGGTCCAGCGCGCCGGGCGCGAAGTTCTCCACCAGCACGTCGCAGTACTTGATCATCGTGACCAGCACTTCCTTGCCTTTGGGATCCTTGGTGTTCAGCGTGATCGACCGCTTGTTGTGGTTCAGCATCGTGAAGTACAGGCTGTCGACATCGGGGATGTCGCGCAGCTGGCCGCGCGTTGCGTCGCCTTCGCCGGCTTTCTCCACCTTGATCACGTCCGCGCCCATCCAGGCCAGCAGCTGGGTGCAGGTGGGCCCCGACTGCACGTGGGTGAAGTCGAGGATCTTGACGCCGTCTAGTGCTTTGCTCATTTTCATTCCTTCCCAAGTTTCAGATTCTCCCAACGGAGCAACTCATTTCTTCTTCGCCGCGCTCGGGTTCAGGCTGGTGATCCGGCCGCTTTCCGTTCCTGCCGTTTCGTCGATGATCGCATTGATCAGCGTCGGCTTGCCGGACGACACCGCCTCGTCCAGCGCCTGGGCGAGTTCTTCCGGCGTCGTGGCTCTCACACCCACCCCGCCGAAGGCCTGCATCATCATCTCGTAGCGGGCGTTCTTGACGAACTGGGTGGGCGCCATGTCGCCGCCGGCTGGATTCTTGTCGGTGCCCTTGTAGACGCCGTTGTTGTTGAAGACCACCACGCAAATCGGCAGGTTGTAGCGGCAGATCGTCTCGACTTCCATGCCGCTGAAACCGAAGGCGCTGTCGCCTTCGACCGCGATCACCGGCTTGCCGCTCGTCACGGCCGCGGCCACGGCAAAGCCCATGCCGATGCCCATGATGCCCCAGGTGCCGACGTCCAGGCGCTTGCGCGGCTCGTACATGTCCACGATGCTGCGCGTGAAATCGAGGGTGTTCGCGCCTTCGTTCACCAGGTAGGCGTCGGGACG
>DATNCB010000470.1:0-2878 GCA_035571715.1 Ramlibacter sp. | reverse complement strand
GGCGAGGCCTCCGGCGACTTGCTGGCGGGGCTGCTGCTCGATGGCATGCGGCGCCGCTGGCCACAGTTGCAAGCGGGCGGGATCGGCGGGCCGCAGATGGCGCGCCGCGGCTTCGACGCCTGGTGGCCGCAGGACAAGCTGGCCGTGAGCGGCTATGTCGAAGTGCTGCGCCACTACCCCGAAATCGCCGGCATCCGCAAGCAACTCAAGCAGCGGCTGCTGAATCAACCGCCAGGCGTATTCATCGGCGTCGATGCGCCCGATTTCAACCTTGACCTCGAGGCGGCGCTGAAGGCGCGCGGCGTGAAGACCGTCCACTTCGTCTGTCCATCAATCTGGGCCTGGCGAGCCGAACGCGCCGAAAAGTTAAGGCGCAGCGCGGACCACGTGCTTTGCATCTTCCCGTTCGAGCCGCAACTGCTGCGGGACCACGGTATCGCATCGACGTACGTCGGGCACCCCTTGGCCAGCGTCATTCCGATAGAGCCGGACAAGGCCGCGGCCCGGCGCGCCCTGGGTCTGGATGATCAGGACCAGGTGCTCGCGATCCTGCCCGGCAGCCGGGCTTCGGAGGTCCACCAACTGGCCGCGCGATTCTTCGGTGCCGCGAACTACCTGCGCAAGGCCCGGCCCGCGATCAAGCTGGTGGTTCCCGCGATCCCCGCGCGCCGCGCCGCGGTCGAGGCGGCGGCGCGTGCAGTCGGGCTTTTCGAGGGCCTGACGATCGTCGATGGGCAATCGCACACGGTGCTGGCAGCGTGCGATCTGGCGCTGGTGGCCAGCGGCACCGCCACGCTGGAGGCGGCCCTCTTCAAGCGGCCGATGGTGATCGCCTATGCCGTCAACTGGCTGAGCTACCGCATCATGAAGCCCAAGCAATTGCAGCCCTGGCTTGGCTTGCCCAACATTCTCTGCGCCGACTTCGTCGTGCCGGAATTGATGCAGCAGGATGCGAATCCCGAGTCGCTTGCTGCGGCCCTCTTGGATTGGCTCGAAGCTCCTGCCAGAATGGCGGCCGTGCAGGAGAAATTCAAAACGTTGCATGCCGCGCTGCAACGCGACACGGCGACATTGGCCACCGATGCGATCGAAAAAGTCATCCAATCCTGAGCCGCCGGAAGGGCCGAAGCCGATCCGCACGCGCTCGGCACGGTCGCCTTCGACGGTCCAGGCGCGCCTGCCCTGGGACCCGATCGGGCTGATGGCCGGGGTCGACGAGGCCGGGCGCGGGCCGCTCGCGGGACCGGTAGTGGCGGCGGCCGTGATTCTCGACGACACCAAGCGCATCCGCGGCCTGGCCGATTCCAAGGTGCTGACGCCGCTGCAGCGCGATCGCCTGTACGACCTGATCTGCGAGAAAGCCTTGTGCTGTTCCGTGGCGCAGGCCAGCGTCGAGGAAATCGATTCGCTCAACATCCTGTGGGCCACGATGCTCGCCATGAAACGGGCGGTGGAGGGCTTGCGCCTGAAGCCGGCCAAGGTCCTGGTGGACGGCAACCGCATACCGCTGCTGGACGTGTTCGCGGAGGCGGTGATCGGCGGGGATGCGACGGTCAAGTCCATCTCGGCCGCATCCATTCTCGCCAAGGTGCATCGCGACCGGCTTTGCAAGACCCTGCACGAAGAATTCCCGCAATACGGCTTCGCCTCGCACAAGGGTTACGCCACGCCGGAACACCTGGAAGCCTTGCGCGTGCATGGCGCTTGCTACCACCACCGCAAGTTCTTCGGTCCGGTGGCCGCCACGTTCGTCGATGACGACGGCGTGCCGCTCGCCATCAGCGTGTTGTGACCTCGACCGATCCGCAGTTCGTGAGCTCGGCATCCAACGCCTTGCTCAAGGAACTGCGCCGGCTGGCCCAAGACAGCGCTGCCTATCGCAAGCAGGGCCGCGTCTGGCTGGAGGGCGACCACCTGTGCCGCTCTGCGCTCGCACGCGGTGTGCGGCCGGCGCTGGCGGTGTTCTCTGAGGCATCGTGGTCTGCCGGCGACTCGGCCTGGGCACGGCCGGCCGAAAAGAATGTGGTGATCGCCGACGCCCTGTTTGCCGGCCTGAGCGGACTCGAGTCGCCCGCGCGCATGGGATTCGTGGTGGGTCTGCCGCCGGAACCGGTCCTCGAGCCGGGAACTGCCTCGGTCATCCTGGACCGCGTCCAGGACGCCGGCAACGTGGGCGCGATCCTGCGCTGCGCCGCCGCCTTCGGTTTCAGCCAGATCCTCGCGATCAAGGGAACGGCGGCGCTGTGGAGCCCGAAGGTGCTGCGCGCGGCCATGGGCGCGCATTTCGGCCTGCGGCTGATCGAAAGCCTGGCACCGGACGCGCTCGACGCGCTGGTGCTTCCGATCATCACGACCAGTTCCCATCAGGGCGAGCTGCTGCACCGGCAAAAGCTGCCGTGGCCGTGCGCCTGGGCGCTGGGGCACGAAGGCCAAGGCGTCAGCGAGGGCATCGCGGCGCGCGCTCGCCTTTCGGTGCGCATTCTCCAGCCGGGCGGCGAGGAGTCGCTCAACGTCGCTTCGGCGGCTGCGATCTGCCTGCACGCCAGTACCGCGGCCAACGCCGCGTAACGTTCTGGAATGCCCTTGCCGGGCCCGGTAATCGAGGCCCTGCGGCTATAATCAACAGCTTTCCCGTAAACCCCGTACGCCTAGCGCATTCAAGCCAAATCCCTGACAAAAGTGAGCCGCGAGAGTCCGCTCTTGCCCGCCGCACTTGATACCTGGGCGTACCCGTAACCATTCGGAGAACCCAGTGCTTTTGTCTCAACAGGGACGCTTCCCGCCCGCCATCCTGGCGCTCGCAGACGGCACGGTCTTTCCTGGCAATTCGATCGGGGCCACGGGCTCCACCACCGGTGAAGTCGTGTTCAACACGGCC
>DATNCB010000469.1:0-2077 GCA_035571715.1 Ramlibacter sp. | reverse complement strand
TGACCAGAATGCCTCTATCCCGGTTTTCCCATGGGTGGCCATCACGATCAGATCGGTTTTAGTCTGTTCAGCGGCAGTGATAATATCGGTCACGGGATTGCCGCGCAGCACGACGGCCGTTACAATAACCCCTGCAGCCTGTAATGAGCTCAGGTGGCGCTGCAGGTATTGCCGTGCCTCCTGTTCGGCCAGATCCAGCAGCGCGGCGGTAGCGCCGGGGAGCATCACCGCGGTGGCGGCCTCCTCCCCCGACAGGGTACCGGCGGTGGGAACCACCATGAGCAGTTGCAGCTCCGCGGCGCATACTTGCGCGAGGCCTACCGCCACCCGAAGGGCATCTTCATGGGCAGGATTGCCGTCAAGCGCCACCAGCAGCCGCCTACAGGAGAACGGCGGAACAATTCCGGCCACATGGGGCGGAATAAGCAGGACCGGCTTTGAGCCGAGTTTTACGACCTGGTGGGCGATCCTGCCGAAGATGAAGCCGTGCAGGCCACCTCTGCCGTGGGTGCACATCAGAATCAGGTCCGGTGCGAATTCACCGACATGCAGTGCGATACCGGCCGCTACATCGGTCACACCGTCGGTGTGGACATGCCGCTCCACCCGCATGCCGGCGGGAAACGAGCGGCGAGCCACCTCGTCCAGGTACTCACCGGCCTCCCCGGCATCGTGCAGATGGCGCTCGCCATGGATTTCCTGCGGAGCGTCGTGCTCTATGACGTGAAGCAGGGTTACCGCTGAGCCGCAGATACCGGCCAGGTAAGCGCCGGTTGGGAGAACCGCTTCCGCAAGTAGCGACCCGTCAAGTGGAATCAATATATGTTTGAACATCTGTTCACCCCGTAAAAAATATCTGGTAGAGCAGGTACAGATTCAAGGCGACGATGAGGCCGGCCACGACACAGGCTGCCAGAGTAGTAGCCGGACGATTCACCAGGGTGCCCATCACCGTCTGCCGGCTGGTGAAGATGACCAGCGGGATGATGGCGAACGGCAGGCCGAAGCTCAGCACCACCTGGCTGATCACCAGGGTGCGCGTCGGATCGAGCCCTATGGCTATCACCACAAGCGACGGGATTATGGTGACCAGCCGGCGCAGCCAGATTGAGATCTTTGTTTTGAGAAACCCCTGCATGATCACCTGCCCCGCCATGGTCCCGACAGCAGAGGAAGACAGTCCCGAAGCCAGCAGCGAGACGGCAAACACATGGCGCGCCGTGCTCCCCAGCAGCGGTTCCAGGGTGCGGTGCGCTTCCTCAAGAGTGCCGACCTCGGTCAGGCCGTGCTGATAAAAGGTTGATGCCGCCATGATCAGCATCGCCATGTTGATCAGGCTGGCCAGCCCCATGGCAACCAGCACGTCCACCAGTTCGTAACGGAACAAGCGGTGCATCTGGAGAGGTTCCCTGACCACGATGCGCCCCTGGGTAAGCGCCGAATGCAGGTAGATGGCATGCGGCATGACCGTGGCGCCGAGGATGCCCGTTGCCAGCAGGACACTCTCCGTCCCGGAGAATTGAGGAACTACGGCATGGTACAGCACCTTGTTCCACTCCGGCCGGTCCAGCAGCGTTTCGACCAGATAGCTGACCGCGACGATGCCGACCAGCACCGAGATGACCGCCTCGACAGGCCGGAAGCCGTAGCGTTCCAGGCCGAGAATCAGAAAGGTCACGAACGCCGTGACAAAGCCGGCAGTCAGAAGCGGCATGCCGAACAGCAGGTTGAAACCGACCGCCGCCCCGAGAAACTCGGCCAGATCGGTAGCCATGGCGACAATCTCCATCACCACCCACATCAGCAGCACCAGGGGGCGTGGAAAGTGGTTACGGCATTGTTCGGCCAGATTCAGTCCCGTCGCTATCCCGAGCTTTGCCGCGAGCACCTGGATCAGCATGGCCATCAGGTTGCTGGCTACGATAACCCAGAGCAGCATGTAGCCGAACTTCGCGCCCCCCTGAATATTGGTGGCGAAGTTGCCCGGGTCCATGTAGGCGACACTGGCGATGAAGGCCGGACCCATGAACGGGAGGAGGCGGGCCAAGGGCCCCTTCGGGCTTTTGCCCGCCAAAAC
>DATNCB010000468.1:0-5361 GCA_035571715.1 Ramlibacter sp. | reverse complement strand
CTGGGCGAAGGCGAAGAAGGCGCCGACATCGAAGAGATCGAAAAGAGGATCAAGGCCGCCAAGATGCCCAAGGAGGCCAAGAAGAAGGCCGACGGCGAACTGAAAAAACTCAAGCTGATGTCGCCGATGTCGGCCGAAGCGACCGTGGTGCGCAACTACATCGACGTGCTCACCGCCTTGCCATGGAGCAAGCGGACCAAGATCAAGCACAACCTGGCTCACGCCGAAGACGTGCTCAATGACGATCACCATGGCCTCGAGAAGGTCAAGGACCGGATCCTCGAGTACCTCGCGGTGCAGCAGCGCGTCGACAAGCTGAAGGCGCCTATCCTGTGTCTGGTCGGCCCGCCCGGCGTGGGCAAGACCTCACTTGGCCAGTCGATCGCCCGGGCGACCGGCCGCAAGTACGTGCGCATGGCCCTGGGCGGCATGCGCGACGAAGCCGAGATCCGCGGCCACCGCCGCACCTATATCGGCGCGTTGCCGGGCAAGGTGCTGTCCAGCCTGTCCAAGGTCGGCACGCGCAACCCGCTGTTCCTGCTCGATGAAATCGACAAGCTCGGAACGGATTTCCGGGGCGATCCTTCCAGCGCGCTGCTGGAGGTGCTGGACCCGGAACAGAACCACACCTTCGGCGACCACTACGTCGAGGTCGACTTCGACTTGTCGGACGTGATGTTCGTGGCGACGTCGAATTCGATGAACATCCCGCCGGCCCTGCTGGACCGGATGGAAGTGATCCGGTTGTCGGGCTATACCGAGGACGAGAAGACCAGCATCGCCCTGAAGTACCTGCTGCCCAAGCAGATGAAGAACAACGGCGTGAAGGAAAGCGAGCTGGAGGTCACGGAGGAAGCGATCCGCGACATCATCCGTTACTACACGCGTGAAGCTGGCGTGCGATCGCTCGAGCGCGATTTGTCGAAGATTTGCCGCAAGACGGTCAAGGGGCTCCAGCTCAAGAAGATGACACCGAAGGTGATCGTGAAGGCGGAGAACCTCAACGACTTCCTGGGTGTGCGCAAGTTCACTTATGGGCGCGCCGAGGAGCAGAACCAGGTGGGCCAGGTCGTCGGCCTGGCATGGACCGAAGTCGGCGGCGACCTGCTGACGATCGAAGCCGCACTGATGCCGGGCAAGGGTGTGATTACCACCACCGGGTCGCTGGGCGACGTGATGAAGGAGTCGGTTTCGGCCGCGCGCACCGTGGTGCGCAGCCGCTCGCGCCGCCTCGGAATTGCCGACGAGGTGTTCGAGAAGAAGGACATGCACATCCACGTGCCCGACGGCGCCACGCCCAAGGACGGCCCGAGCGCGGGTGCGGCGATGACGACCGCGATCGTGTCGGCGCTCACCGGCATTCCGGTGCGAGCCGACGTCGCGATGACGGGCGAGATCACGCTGCGCGGCGAAGTCACGGCGATCGGAGGCCTGAAGGAAAAATTGCTGGCCGCATTGCGCGGCGGCATCAAGACGGTGCTGATCCCGCAAGAGAACGCCAAGGATCTGCAGGAAATTCCGGAGAACGTGAAGAGCGGCCTGGAAATCGTGCCGGTGAAATGGATCGACAAGGTCCTGGAGGTCGCGCTGGAGCGTCAGCCTACGCCACTGCCCGACGAGGAGCCGGCGCCCGCGGCCGCCCCGATTACAGGCGAGGCCGTGCAGCCCCCCGCTGTGCGACTTTCGGTGAAGCACTGAACGGCCGGAGTGCCGGGGAAAGTGCGATATAATTTAGGGCTTGAATTGCGGGCATAGCTCAGTTGGTAGAGCGCAACCTTGCCAAGGTTGAGGTCGAGAGTTCGAGACTCTTTGCCCGCTCCAGATTTCCGAAAAAAGGGAAGCGCAAGCTTCCCTTTTTCTTGCCGGATTGGCGCGCTAGCAAAGCGGTTATGCAGTGGATTGCAAATCCATCTAGATCGGTTCGACTCCGGTGCGCGCCTCCATCTTCAGACTCTCGCTCACCGGTGCCGCAGCCACCGGTCCAGGCTCAATGGGCCGCCGCCGGCCGCGGCGAGATAAAGAAACACGAAACAATACAGCGCCGCCAGCTCGCCCCGGTTCAGGATCGGCCAGAAGCCCTGCGGCGCGTGGGCAATGAAATAAGCAAACGCCATCAAGCCCGAGAGCACGAATGCCACCGGGCGCGTGAACAGGCCAAATAGCAGCAGAAAGCCGCCAACCAGTTCGAGCAGGCCGGCGACGCCGCTCAGCGACCACAACACGGTAGGAGTGGATCTTGCCCCCGGGAACGAGAGCCACTTCTGCGTTCCATGCTCCACGAACAGGAAGGCTGTGACGATGCGCAGCACACTGAGCAGCCAGGGCGCCAATTTGGCGAATGGTGGATTCATTGGATGCCTCCAGGCTTTTATGGTGCGCGGGACGGGACTCGAACCCGTACGCTCCCTTTCGGGTGGGCGGCGGGTTTTAAGCCCGCTGTGTCTACCGATTCCACCACCCGCGCATGGCAGCGATCATAGTTGGCCGGAGTGCAATACGTAACCGGGGACGCCCTGTATGGCCGAGCTTTCCGCGAGGGCGTGGTGGCACAATCCGGACCATGTCACGCTATAACGCCCCATTCGAAATCCATGTCCATGGCGAGGTGCCGCTGCGTCCCGACGTGAGCTACGCACAGCTGCAGGATGCGCTCAGGCCGTTGTGGACGTACGCGGGCGCGACTTCACTGGCAGACGGCGCGGAGAGTTCCTACGAGGAAGAGCCCGGGATCAAGTTCGACGGGCCCGAGCACCTGCTGCGGATGTGCTGGACAGTGCCGGGGGACGAGGACTTCCGCCAGTCGCTCGACGAGATGTGCATGAGCCTGAACGAGCTGTCGGAGCAGGGTGCGGCCATCGAGGTGACCTTTTACGACGCCGAGTTCGATGAGGAGGAAGAAGCGCCCGAAGCCGAGTCGCGCGACGACTTCGTGATGCTGTTCGTCGGCCCCACGCCGGCGGCCATCATGCAGGTGCAGCGCGACCTGCTGGTGGAAGACGTGGTGAACCTGATGGAGCGCCACTTCGACGGCGCCGAACTGGGCGGCGTGGTGGCCGAAATCGACAAGCTGTTCAGCCAGCGTTTCGACGCGCTGGTGAACTCCCTGGAAATCGGCAAACCGCCGCGCGGAATGGGCGGCGGCTCCGGCCATGGCGGCGGACGGCGGCCCCGGCATTTGCACTGAAAGCCCCTAGCCCCTATCCCCCTTACGCATGGCACTGTTTTCGCAGGAGTCCCTGAACCCTGGCGTGCGCAAGAGCGAAGTGTTCGGCTGGGCCATGTACGACTTCGCCAACTCGGGCTACACCACGGTCGTCATCACCGCGGTGTTCGCAGCTTACTTCGTCGGTGGCATCGCCGCCAAGGCGGAGTGGGCGACTTTTGCCTGGACCGCCGCGCTCAGCGCGTCCTACGCGATCGTGATGCTGACGATGCCCAGCATCGGCGCCTATGCCGACCTGCGTGCTGCGAAGAAGCGGCTGCTGGCGCTGTTCACGGCCGGCTGCGTGGCCTCGACGGCAGCATTGGCGCTGGCGGGGCCGGGCAGCGTGGCACTGGCAATTTTCCTGATCATCGTTTCCAACACGTTTTATTCCTATGGTGAGTCGCTGACGGCAGCCTTCCTGCCGGAGCTGGCGCGCCCGGCCGCGCTGGGCAAGGTCAGCGGCTGGGGCTGGAGCTTCGGCTACTTCGGCGGCATGCTGGCCCTGGGCCTGTGCCTGGGTTACGTGATCTGGGCCGAGGGGCAGGGAATCAAGGCCGAACATTTCGTGCCGGTCACGATGGTGATCACGGCTGCGCTCTACGGGGTCGCGGCGCTGGTGACCTTCTGGCTGCTCGGGGAACGGGCGCAACCGAATCCGCAGGCGCTGCGGCAAAGCGGGCTGAAGGCTTCACTGCAGCAGTTGCATCGCACTTTCCGCGAGGCGCGGCACTTCAAGGATTTCATCTGGCTGATGCTGTGCGCGGTGTTCTATCAAGGTGGCGTCGCGGTCGCGATCGCGCTGGCCGCGATCTACGCTGAGACCGAGATCGGGTTCAAGCAGCAGGAAACCATGGTGCTGATCTTTGTGCTCAATCTGGCCGCCGCCGGCGGCGCGTTCGTCTGGGGCTACCTGCAGGATCGCATCGGCCACAAGATCGCGCTGGGCAGCACCCTCGTCGGCTGGATTGCGACCTGCGTCATTGCCGCGATTACCACGACGAAAGGCGGCTTCTGGTGGGCGGCCGCAATTGCGGGCCTGTGCATGGGTTCGAGCCAATCGGCCGGCCGCGCGATGGCCGGCATGTTCGCGCCGCGCCGGCAGCTCGCCGAGTTCTACGGGCTATGGACCTTCGCTATCCGCCTGGCCAGCATCATCGGTCCGTTGAGCTACGGCGCCATCGCGTGGGCCACTGGCGGAAACCAGCGGTTGGCGATCATGTCGACGGCGGTTCTGTTCATTGCCGGCCTGTTGCTGCTGCTGCCGGTCAACATGGGGCGCGGACGCAGGGCTGCGCTGGCGGCCGACGCTTTGTCATGACAGCCAGTGCGTTGCTGCTGCTTCAAGCGCGGCGAGCGAACCCGTGCTGACAAACTGAATCGTTCCGGCGCCCCCCGGCTTGAGCTGCCCGCGCGCCGCGAGCAGACGCAGCGTCTGGCGCGCGACCGGCTCACCGGTTTCGACCAGGCGCACGCCGGGGCCCGCGTACGCTGCGAGGTGCGCCTGGGCGAAGGCGTAGTGCGTGCAACCGAGCACCACGGTGTCGATCTGCCCCGGCTGCGTCCCGAATTCACCGAGCGCTTGCGTATAGCGCTCGCACAGTGCTGCGATGCTCGCGGCGTCGCGGTTTTCGATCGCGTCCGCCAGCCCATCGCACGGCTGCAGCACGAATTCGGCCTGTGCTCTCAAGCCAGCGTGCAACACGCGGAATTTGTCGCTGGCCAGCGTTCCGCGCGTGGCCAGCACTCCGATGCGGCGGGTCCGGCTCAGTGCCACAGCCGGCTTGAGGGCCGGCTCCACGCCCACGATCGGCAAGCCGGGAACTTCCTGGCGCGCCACGTGGATGGCGGCTGCCGTCGCGGTGTTGCAGGCAATCACCAGGGCCTTGATCGCGTGCTCGCCCCGCAATTGCTGCAAGATGGCCCGCGTCCGCTCGATGACGTAGCCATCGCCGCGTTCGCCGTAGGGCGCATGACCCGTGTCTGCGAAATAGACGAAGTCTTCGGCCGGCAGCGCGGCTCGCAGGGCCTTGAGAATGCTCAGGCCGCCGATGCCGCTGTCGAAGACGCCGATGGGATGAAGTGCGGCGTCAGGCTGCGGCAACGGGAATATTCTTGAACTCGCCGGTCGCGATTCTCTTCTGCCACTCGGCCGGACC
>DATNCB010000467.1:0-3023 GCA_035571715.1 Ramlibacter sp. | reverse complement strand
TGGGGGGACCAGGACCGGATCATCCCTGTCGCCCACGGCTACGCCACTCACGCCGCCGTGCCGGGTAGCCGGCTTGAAGTGCTCCCCGGCGTCGGGCACTTCCCGCACGTCGAGTCCCCAACCGCGGTGGTGCAAATCCTTGACGACTTCATCGCCACCACAGGGCCTAGTGCCGATGTGACGAATCAAAAATCGTGATCAACACCGCGGTGCAGCCAGCGTCGTGTTCAAGGTTCTCTCTCCGGTGTCTCAACAAGCTCTGAAGTAGCCTGACCGGCCGCTTCGGACACTGTCGACGTCGCAGCCTAGGCCGAAGTTACGGCAGCTGAGATAGGTGAATCCCGGGGATGACCTGGGGATTGGCTGGTTTGGTGGGGTGGTTGTTCTGGCTACGCGGCGGCGGTGAGCGGTATCGGGGTGTCGAGCAGGTCGAAGGCGCGGCGTTGGTCGGTGGTGGGGTCGGCGAGCATGGGCACGTCGGTGCTGGCGCCGTGGTAGCGGACCTGGTTGCGGGTGAGGGTGGCCAGGTGGTCGAGCAGGCCGCGGAAGCTGCGTAGCGGGTGGCCGTCGGCGTCGTGCTTGCGGGATGCCTTCGCATCGGCTTCGGGTGAGCGCTGTGCGGGCGCGACCGGGTTATCCCGCTGGGGTGGGTGTTCGTCGGTGAATGTCATTGGCGCCCAGGCCTTGCGCAGGTGCCAGATGAGGTAGCAGGCGAGCAGGCAGATCAGCACGTGGGCTTTGACGCGGTCCTCGAGGCGGTGGTGGATGGGTCGCAGGTCCAGGTCGTCGGTCTTGATGATGCGGAAGTCGCGTTCGACGTTGGCGAGGTTCTTGTAGCTTTCCACCACTGCGGCGGGGTCGAGGGCGTCGGACTCGACGCTGGTGCGCAGCACGTAGATGCCGTCCAGCTCGGCTTCGGCGTCGATGCCGGCGGTGTCGCGATGGTAGGTGAAGGTGGTGTCGGTGATGGTGATGTGGAAGTGCTTGCCCATCTTGTATTTCCCGATAGCCTTGCCGACCGAGATGCCGATCTTGCCTGCCCCGGCCAGGGTGCCGCGGGCGACCCGGTCGGCGACGCCGGCGAGCAGTTTGTCGGTCGCGGCCAGCAGCTCCGAGCGTTTGCGGGCGCGTTCGGCCGCGAGTGCGGGGTTGCGGCAGGCGATCAACCGTTCCCCGGGGTAGTCGGGGTGGCTGATCTCGGCCAGGTCCTGGGTGTCGAACAGGCTCATCTGCAGCGGCCCGTCGTCGGCGGCGAGTTTGGCGATTGCGGGTGCACGCAGCGCGGTGATCCATCCGAAATCGGTTGCGGTGTCCGGATTGTCGTTGAGTTTGCGCAGCGCCTCGATGCGCGCGGCGGTGATCATGCCGGGATCGCCCACCAGCACCAACCGCGCGATGCCCAGCGTGTCGCGGATGACGGTGACGATCTGGGTGAACGCGTCCGGGTCGGCGGTGTTGCCGGGAAACACGCGCACCGCGACCGGGCGTCCCGCCGGGTCGGTGAGCACCCCGTACTCGATCTGCTCGCAGCCCTTCTTGCCGTCGCGGGAGTAGCCGCGCGCGGCCAGCTCGCAGCACCGCCCGGTCACCCACGCGCTGGTCAGGTCGAACAACGCCATCCGACCCGGATTCACCTGCGGGGCAAGGTGTTTGGCCGCAAGCTTGCGCTCGATCGCCTCTTGGCGGTCGGCCAGCCAGTCCATCGCGGCATAGACCTCGTCGGTGCACGCGTCGGCCACGCCCAGATCCACCCCGAGGGTGGTGTCGGGCCACCGGGTCAGCGTGGACAGCTTCGAACCGGGTCGGATCACCCGCGAGACGATCAGCGCCAGGGCGATGTCGCGTTTCCGGCCCGCCGGCCCCAGCAGCGCGGGCAGGCCCAGCGTGTGCGCCATCGCCGCGACGGCGGCCACGTGCCCGTGCGGCAGCGAGCGGGTGATCGTGACCGCCTCTCCCACCGGGAGAAGCCGCGTGCCCTTCAGGGTCGCCTCGATCGCGTCGACCGCCTCCGGCGGCAGCATCGACAGGTTCGCCACGGTCTCGTTGCGCACCGCGGTGCCGTCGCGGTAAGTGCGCCGCAGGTAGGCCGACGTGTACTCGCGGCGCCGGCCCTGCTTGTCCACGTGCGTCTTCCGAACTCTGACTACGTGAACTCGGCTCTGTTTACGCGGCATAGCCAGAATTATAAGGGATTCTAATGCATCCGCGAAGGCGACACGCCGAGAATTCTGACTACATATCCAAGCCGGTTCAGCGCCCTCTGTCCAGCTCAGGCATCAGATCACACCCGAATGCCGTCGTAACTTCGGACTAGGCAGAACGTCAACGACGGCGTCGGCATGAATAGCCTCCGAGGAACCGACGTGCGCGCGTCGCGATCTGAGCCGCGATCCCGCCGTGGATCAGGGGACTGCTTGAGCGAGTGGCCGATGATGCCGTTGGGGTTTGGTGGACAGTCGGAACTTGCCGGGCGCGCATTGCAGGTTCAGGGGCACGTTCAACACGGTGATGTTCCCACGCGTGACGTCCCGGGGGTCGCCGTGGGTTCTGGTAGGAGCCGAATTGTTGTTGGTAGGTCGTCCAAGCCTGCCCGAGGGCTCACCTGCGCGGCCATCACCACGACTCGAGCCGGCGATCGGCTCGAAGTCCGCGCTGGGTTCAGGTTGCTCCATGTGGCTTTCGGCGAGACCCGCGTGTTGGTCGCCAGGTCGTTGTAGATGCGCGGCCCTTCCACCGGTCGGAGAGCACCACATCTACGCATCACAGGCCGTTCATGATCCATTGTCTTGCTGCGTCGATCTGCCCAGCGGGGAAATGCTTGATCTCCGCTGACACAAAGTGTGACGTTAAATGCTCGGCGACATCTCCTAGGGCGGAGTCCGTTACGACTCCCATTCTCTGTATTCGCTTGTGATGATCTCGAACAAAGCGAAACTGATTGACCACTGCCCCAAAACTCTTCCATCCATGGAAGGACGGGGCTTCGATGATGAGACCGGTAAGACCGCCGGTTGCCTCGATGT
>DATNCB010000466.1:0-3159 GCA_035571715.1 Ramlibacter sp. | reverse complement strand
GCCGAAGTGGCGGCCCAGGTGGCTGCCGCCAAGCAGGGCGCGTAAAACCGCCGCCGTTCGGGCTGAACGGTACACTCAACCCCGATCCAAAGGAGCCCGCAACATGCCCCATAGCCGCCCAGCCCACAAGCGTATCTTGCTGAAGCTGTCGGGCGAGGCCTTGATGGGGGAC
The DNA here is from genome assembly GCA_035571715.1 of Ramlibacter sp. Lineage (GTDB taxonomy): Bacteria > Pseudomonadota > Gammaproteobacteria > Burkholderiales > Burkholderiaceae_C > Ramlibacter. The sequence continues at coordinate 2,987 of DATNCB010000466.1, read as the reverse complement.
GACGCGTTCGGCATCAACCGCGCCACCATCGTGCGCATGGTCGAGGAAGTGGCCGAGGTGGTGCACATGGGCGTGGAGGTGGCCATCGTCATTGGCGGCGGCAACATTTTCCGTGGTGTCGCCGGCGGTTCGGTTGGAATGGACCGCGCCACGGCCGACTACATGGGCATGCTGGCCACCGTCATGAACGCATTGGCGCTGGCCGACGCCATGAACAAGCAGGGGCTGATCCCGCGCGTGATGTCAGCCATCGCGATCGAGCAGGTGGTCGAACCGTACGTGCGTCCCAAGGCGTTGCAATACCTCGAAGAGGGCAAGGTCGTGATCTTCGCGGCCGGCACCGGCAACCCGTTTTTCACCACCGATACGGCGGCGGCCCTGCGCGGGGCGGAAATCGGCGCCGAGGTGATCCTCAAGGCCACCAAAGTGGATGGCGTCTATTCGGCCGATCCGAAGAAGGATGCCGCGGCGGTGCGCTACACCAAGCTCTCGTTCGACCAGGCCATGGCGCAAAATCTCGGCATCATGGATGCCACGGCTTTTGCCCTGTGCCGCGACCAGAAACTACCCATCAAGGTCTTCTCCATCTTGAAGCACGGTGCGCTGCGGCGCGTTGTCATGGGGGAGGACGAAGGCACGCTTGTCTACGCTTGAGGAGAACACGATGAAAGACGCGAAAACGACCGCCGAGATCAAGAAGGCCGTGGAAGGCAAGATGGACCAATCCATCGCCGCGTTCCGCAGCAACTTGACCAAGATCCGCACCGGCCGTGCCAACCCCGCTTTGCTGGACACGGTGCATGTCGACTACTACGGCGCGATCCTGCCTCTCAGCCAGGTCGCGAACGTGGCGCTGATCGACGCGCGCACCATCAGCGTTCAGCCCTGGGAAAAAAGCATGGGGCCCAAGATCGAAAAGGCCATCCGCGATAGCGACCTGGGAGTCAATCCGGCATCGATGGGCGACCTGATCCGCGTTCCGATGCCGCCGATGAGCGAGGAACGGCGCAAGGAAATGACCAAGCTGGTTCGCCACGAGGGCGAAACCGCCAAGATCGCCGTTCGCAACCTGCGGCGTGACGCCAACGAACACGTCAAGAAGCTGGTCAAGGACAAGCACGTGTCGGAGGACGACCAGAAGCGCTCCGAAGCCGAAATCCAGAAGATCACCGACAAGCACATCGCCGACATCGACCAGATGGTGCACGGCAAGGAGCAGGAGATCATGGCCGTCTAGGCCCTGGTCTTACGAGATGCGATGACGAAAGGCCGGATTCCCCACCACGTTGCCATCGTGATGGACGGCAACGGCCGTTGGGCCACGCGGCGCTACCTGCCGCGGGTCGCAGGCCACAAGAAGGGCCTGGACGTCCTGCGCGCGTGCGTGCGCCATTGCGGCGAACGCGGCGTTCGGGTGCTTACCGTGTTCGCGTTCTCTTCCGAGAACTGGAATCGCCCCCCCGAGGAAGTGTCCGGGCTGATGAAACTGCTGGCGATGGCGCTAGGGCGCGAGGTGCCGCAGCTGCAGAAGGAAGGCGTGCGCCTGCACTTCATCGGCGATCGAGCGGCGCTGTCCGACAAGGTACGGGCCGGCCTGGCGCAAGCCGAGGCGAACACCGCCGCGAACACACGGATGATTTTCAACGTGTGCTTCAACTATGGCGGGCGCTGGGACGTCGCCCAGGCCGCCGCGCGGCTGGCGGCCCGCGGTGAGGCCATCACGGAAAAAAGCCTGGACGCGGCCCTCGCGCTGGCGCACGTGCCCGACCCGGATCTCGTGATCCGCACCGGCGGCGAACGGCGCCTGTCCAACTTCCTGCTGTGGCAAGCGGCCTACGCCGAACTTTATTTCAGCGACAAGCTCTGGCCCGAGTTCGATAGCGCCGCGCTCGACGAAGCACTGGCGGACTACGCGGTACGCGAGCGACGCTTCGGCCGCACCCCGGAGCAAGTGGTGCCGCTGGCCGGCCGGCGCGCCGCCTGACTCGCGCGGCTATGCTCAAGCAGCGCATCATCACGGCCGTCGTGCTGCTGGCCATCCTGTTGCCGGCGCTGTTCTGGCCTTCGCCGGTTCCTTTCGCAGCCGTGACGCTGGTGCTGATCGCCGCAGGCGCGTGGGAGTGGGGCCGTCTGAATGGACTGGGCCAGGGCGGTTCCGTGTTGGCGGCAGTTGCCTGCCTCGCGTTGTGCGCGGCCTCCTGGTACGCGGGCCTGCTCGAGCGGCCGCTGTTCATGCTCTGGGCAATTGGCGGTGGCCTGTGGGTGCTGGCCGGTGCGTGGTTGCTGCGCGGTGGCGTTGCGGGTTGGCCGAAGATCGCGAAGCCGGTGCGGCTCGCCGGGGGGGTCCTGGTGCTGTGGCTGGCGTGGCTGGCGGTCGCCCGGGCCCGCGTGATCGGTATCAACTTCCTGCTGTCCGTCCTGGTGCTGGTCTGGGTGGCCGACATCGCTGCGTACGCCGCGGGTCGCAGCTTCGGCCTCAAGTTCACCAAAAGCAAGCTGGCACCCGCCATCAGCCCCGGCAAGAGCTGGGAGGGAGTGTGGGGCGGCATGGCCGGGGTGCTGGTTCTGGCGGTCGCCTGGACGCTGGCCGACGGCAGATTGCAGGCTCAGGTACCCAGCCTTTACACGCGCATGGCCGCTCGAGGCTGGTGGCTGCTGCTGATCGCCGCGGTATTCCTGGCCGCCATGAGCGTCGTGGGCGACCTTGCTGAATCGCTGATCAAGCGCAGCGCTGGTGTCAAGGACTCCAGCAACCTGTTGCCCGGCCACGGCGGGGTGCTGGACCGGGTGGACGCGCTGCTGCCCACCTTGCCCCTGGCGATGATGCTCGCTACGCTGGCGCGCTAGGGCCTGTTCACACTGCTTTTACAAGATGCGTTGCGAGTCAAAAAGGTCATGCGCAAGGCGCGAAACGCAGCCGGGGTCGCCCCCCGGCCAGGCTTCGCAACGCGGCGCATGGCCTTTTTGGCCGCAACCCGAAGGGAACG
>DATNCB010000465.1:0-1467 GCA_035571715.1 Ramlibacter sp. | reverse complement strand
GCCGCCGACGATGGCGCCCGGCAGGCTGCCGAAGCCGCCGACCACTGCCGCCGGAAAAGCCTTCAGCCCGATGAAGCCCATGTTGGCGTGCACGAAGGTGATGGGCGAAAGCAGCAGCCCGGCCACCGCGGCCACGGCGGACGCCAGGCCCCAGACGATGCCGTTGAGCGTCTTGACCGGAATGCCCATGTAATAGGCCGCCAATTGGTTCTGCGATGAAGCCTGCATGGCGACGCCGATCTTGCTGTACTTGAACACCGCGAACAGCAGCAGGCACAGCGCGCCGGTGGCACCGATCACCACCATCTGCTCCAGGTTCAGCACGAGCCCGCCCTGTCCACCCGCGGTGCCGCCGAGGTTCCACACCATGTCCTTGTAGGGGACCGGAAGCGTATGGGTTTCGGTGCCGATGCCGGGGATCATCGTGATGAGGCCGCGCGCCACGTAGCCGATGCCGATGGTGAGCATCACGATCGAAAAGGCCGGCTGCCCCAGGATCGGCCGGATCACCAGCCGCTCGAGCAGCACGCCGAACAGGGCCATCGCGGCGATCGCGCTCAGGACGGCCAGCCAGAACGGGAAACCCAGGAACGTCATCGACGCCAAGCCGCAGAACGCGCCCAGCATCATCAGCTCGCCCTGTGCGAAGCTCACTGTCTCGGTGGCCTTATAGATGAGCACGAAGCCGAGCGCGATCAGCCCGTAGATGCATCCTTGCGAGATGCCGCTGATCACCAGTTGAATGAATTGCACTGTCCCTCCCAGGCATGTCGCCCGGTTATAGCTTTGCGGCGCCGCGTCAAGTACAGGGTTGGCCCGCATCGATGTCGCTTACTGGACCGGCGGCATCCAATTCAGGTGTAATCCCTAGATGAATGAGATGAATAAACCTGTCCGTGTCGAAAAGCTGGGCCCGGTCACGCTGGTGACGCTGGACCGTCCCGAAGTGCGCAACGCAGTGGACTTCAGGACCGCGCGCGCCTTGTATGAGGCTTTTCTCACGTTCGATGCGGACGAGGAAGCGCTGGTGGCCGTGTTTCACGGCGCCCATGGGCATTTTTGCTCGGGTTGGGACCTGCAGTTCGGCGCACAGATGGCGCTGGAGCTCGGCAGCAGCGCCGCCGAAGTGCTGGGCGATCTCGACTTCACGCCGGTCCAAGCCGGATCCGCCGGTGACGTGAAGGCTCCCCTCCCGCCGGGGCCGATGGGTCCGTCACGTTTGCTGCTGTCCAAACCAGTGATTGCCGCCGTGAGCGGCGCGGCGGTGGCCGGCGGCATGGAACTCGCGTTGTGGTGCGACATGCGCGTGATGGAAGAGGACGCGTATTTCGGTGTCTATTGCCGGCGCTTCGGCGTGCCGCTGATCGATGGCGGCACGGTGCGGCTGCCGCGCCTGGTCGGCATGGGCCGCGCGATGGACCTCATCCTCACCGGCCGCAAGGTGGACGCGCATGAGGCGCTGCAGAT
>DATNCB010000464.1:0-3117 GCA_035571715.1 Ramlibacter sp. | reverse complement strand
ACGTGCACATGCGCCACGACACCGTCAGCGAAATGGCCGCAGCGCTGCTGGCCGAATCCACCGGTTCGCTGGTGCTGTGCGGCGCTTCCATGGGCGGCATGATCGCCATGGAAGCGGCGCGCCAGGCGCCCGAACGGATCGCGGCGCTTGCCCTATTGGGCACCACGGCACGTCCGGAATCAACCGAGATGCGCCGGCTTCGCGAAGCCGCCATCGAACTGTTCGCGCAGAACCGCCTGATGGAGGTCATCGAGCCGAACGTGGGCTTTGCATTCCACCCCGATCGTGCGAGCGACGCGGCGCTGGTGCGGCCTTATCTCGAATTCGTACTGCGGGCCGGCGCTGGGCAGCTGATTCGCCAAAACCGCGCCGTGATCGAGCGGCCCGATGCGCGAGTGCACCTGCCCCGGCTGCGCTGCCCCACGCTCGTCATGTGCGGCGACGCCGACCAGCTGACGCCGCCGGAGAACTCGCGTGAAATCGCCGGCCTCATCGCCGATGCGCAGCTGGTCATGGTGCCGCGCTGCGGCCACATGCTGACGATGGAACAGCCGCAGCAAGTCAATGCGGCACTGCGCGACTGGCTGGAGCGGCACGCGCCGCGCGCTTGACCTGTAGCGGTCACTCGCTGTCGAGGTTGCGCACTTTTTCCATCAACTGCTTTTGCACGGCGGGCGAAACGAACTTGTCCACCTCGCCGCCCAACATCGCGATCTCACGAACGAAGGTGCTGCTGATGAACTGGTACTTGTCGCTGGGCGTAAGGAAGACCGTCTCCACATCCGGCATCAGGCTGCGGTTCATGCCGGCCAGCTGGAACTCATAGTCGAAGTCGGTCACCGCGCGCAGGCCGCGCACCATGGCCTTGGCGCCGCGCGCCACGACAAAATCGCGCATCAAGCCGGAAAAACTTTCCACCTCCACCCGGGGGTAAGCCTTGGCTACGTCGCGCGCCATCTGGATGCGCTCGGCTAGCGTGAACATGGACTTCTTGTGATGACCGGCCGCTACCGCCACGATCACGCGGTCGAACAGCTGAGTCGCGCGGCGCACCACGTCTTCATGGCCCAGGGTCATGGGATCGAAGGTGCCGGGATAGACGGCGATCACGTTGCTGGCCATGGACATCTCCTCGGGCAACGGCCGGTTTTGGCCGTTTGCTGCGGTGCATTATGCAGCGCGACCCAGCAAGTGCGCGTGCACGGCCCCGGCCCTGAGATGCCGGCGCACGGCCAGGCCGTAGGGCTCGAGCTTCGCGTCGTCCCAGGCCGCCGGCGCCTCCAGGTAGATCAGCCCCTCGCTGTCCAGGGCCGGCGCCGCAGCGGCCAGGGCTTTCTCGAACAGGCCCGCATCGAACGGTGGATCCAGAAAGATCAGATCGATGCTGCCCGGGGCCAGTTCGCCAAGCACCGACAGGCCGTTGGCGCGCTGCACCTTGACCGCGGCGGCGCCCAGCCTGGCCAGCACGTCCCTGAGCTGGGTCGCGAGCTGAGAGTCCTGTTCAACCAGCAATACCTCGGCCGCGCCGCGCGAGCCTGCCTCCAGGCCGAGCGCGCCGGTTCCGGCAAATGCGTCGACGCAGCGCCAGCCGGTGAGATCCTGGCCGAGCCAGTTGAACAGCGTTTCACGCACGCGGTCGGGAGTGGGCCGCAAGCCCGGCTTGTCGGACACCGGAAGGCGGGTGCGTTTCCACTGGCCGCCGATGATGCGCACGACGTGGGCAGTGCGGCTGGGCGAGGTCGGCTTGGCGCGTGGCTTCATGTGATCTGCACCGGCCGCGGGCCATCGGAGGATCGCGGTCGGCTCGCACATGATAAGGATCTGGCCCGGATAAAGGACTAGCCGGGAGCTACGCGCCCGCAGTTCAGTGCTGCGGGCGCGCCTCCGGCGTCTTTCTCTTCTTTTTCTTCGCCTCCCTGGCGGGTCCCATCGCGTGACAGCGATGCCGCCATTCTGGAACCGAAAAAACCCCGCGTGTTGCGCACCCCTGTCAACATTGACAGGGTGCAGCCCGCTTTTGTCCGCTACTGTTGGTGCGCCGCGACGGCGCCGACGGTTACGGTAACCAGGCGTTGCGGCTGCACCTTGCGCGCGAATGCCGCCTTGACGTCGGCCACCGTGACGCGATCCACCTGTTTTGTCCAGGTATCGAGGTAGTCCAGCGGCAGGCCATTCCAGGCGATATTGGAGATGTTGTCCAGCAGCTTGCGGTTGCTGTCGATCAGCAGGGGAAAGCCGCCGATCAGGTTGTCCTTGGCGGCCTTGAGTTCGGCTTCGGTCGGACCTTCCGCGACGAAACGCGCCAATACGTCACGCGAGACCTTCACAGCCTCCGTCGTCTGGTCGGGCCGGGTTTGCAGGCCGATGGTGAAAGCCCCTGCGTGCAGGCGCGGCGAGAAACTGCTGTAGACGCTGTAGCTCAGGCCGCGTTTTTCGCGCACTTCGGCGGTCAGACGCGAGACGAAGCCGCCGCCGCCGAGGATGTAGTTGCCCACCAGCAGCGCGAAATAATCCGGGTCGTTGCGCTTGTAGCCCGGCTGGCCGATCAGGACATGGGCCTGGGCCGACGCGAACGGAATCTCGTGCAGAACCGGCGCGGCCAGCGGCACCACCTCCGCTACCGGTGGGAGCGGCTCGCAGCCCGCCGCGCCCGCGGGCAGACGCGAGAGCAAAGTGGTGACCAGAGCATCGGCCTGGGCCCGTGTGACGGCGCCCACGATGCTCACCTTGGCTCGGCAAGGCTGGATCATCCGGCGGTATGTCTGCATCATGTCCGACACTCCGATGCGCGCCACGGACTCCTCGGTCATCTCGTAGCCATACGGATGCGCGCCGTACACCGCCGGGGCATAGGCATGTCCGGCCACCGTTGCCGGCCGCGTGTTCGCCTCGCGGATCGACGCGGCCAGCCGCTGGCGCTCGCGCTGCCAGACAGTTTCCGGGAACGCGGGATCGGCCAGTTGCCGGGCGGCCAGCTGGGTGGCCTTGGGCAAGAGGTCGGGGTACGTCAGCGAGCGCAGCGAGAAGCTCATGCGGTCGGAACTGGCGCCCGCGCCGAAGCCGGCCCCCAGGTCGGCCCAGGCCTCACTGACCTGGTTTTCGTCCAGTGCGGCGTCA
>DATNCB010000463.1:0-1970 GCA_035571715.1 Ramlibacter sp. | reverse complement strand
GACCATGGCCTTTGCGCAGATGGTGTTCTTCCTGTTTTTCGACAACAAGATCCTGGGAGGCTCGGACGGCCTCTACGTGAACTTCAAGCCCGAAGCCGGGCTGTTCGACCTGGACAACAAGCTGGTCTTCTATTACTTCACACTGGCAATGCTGCTGCTCGTGTACATCTTCCTGCGCCGGCTGCTGTGGAGCCCGTTCGGCCGTGTGCTGGCCGGCATCCGCGTCAACGAGCACCGCATGCGGGCCATGGGCTATCGCACCTTTGGCTACAAGCTGGCGGCGTTCAGTCTCGCCGGCGCGCTGGCCGGACTCGCTGGCTACATGTGGGGCGCGCAGACCGGCTACATCAACCCGGAGCTCATGGGCTTTCACATGAGCGCGCACGCCATCATGATGGTGATCCTGGGCGGGATGGGCAATTTCGCCGGCGCGATCATCGGCGCTTTTGCGTTCGAATACCTGCTGGAATGGTTCAAGGACTTGCCCACGATCGGCGCAGTCCACCTGGGCAAGCACTGGCAGATGTGGATGGGACTGTTCATTGTGCTGGTGGTGACGTTCGCGCCGCGCGGGCTGCTGGGCGTGGTGGAGCGGCTGTCACGGCGCAAGGAGCGCACCCATGAGTGAACCGCTGCTGTCCGCCAAACGGCTGACCAAGCGCTTTGGCGGCCTGGCGGCAGTCAATGAGGTTTCAGTCGACCTCTGGCTAGGCCGAATCCATGCGGTCATCGGCCCCAACGGCGCCGGCAAGTCCACGTTGACGAATGTACTGTCCGGAGACCTGCCACCTACCACGGGGACCGTCACGCTGGACGGCCAGGACGTCACCGGCTGGAGCCCCGAAAAGATCTCGCGTGCCGGGCTGGGGCGCAGCTACCAGAAGACGAATATCTTCCTGCCGTTCACGGTCTGGGAGAACGTGCGGCTGGCGGCGCAGTCGCGCACCCCGCATGCGGCGCGCTGGCTCAGTCGCGCGACCGATTTCGCAGCGAGCAATGAGCGCGCGGGCCGGGCCATCGAGCTTGCCGGATTGCAGGATCGCAGAGCCCAGATCGCCGGTACCATCAGCCACGGCGAACAGCGCCAGCTGGAAATCGCCATGACGCTCGCGACCGATCCCAAAGTGCTGCTGCTGGACGAGCCGCTGGCGGGCATGGGCACGGCCGAAGCCCAGCGAATGGTCGACCTGCTGCTCAAGCTGAAGGCCGAGCACGCGATGATGCTGGTGGAACACGACATGGATGCCGTCTTCGCGCTGGCCGACCAACTCACGGTGATGGTCAACGGCCAGGTGATCGCGAGCGGCAAACCGGCCGACATACGGGCGGACGCGAACGTGCAATCGGCCTACCTGGGCGAGGAGCATTGATGCGCAATTCCCGCGTGGACCTGTTGGAGCATCGGCCGTGAGCGAATTCCTCATCGACGCCCGCGCCCTCCACACTTATTACGGCGCCAGCCACATCCTGCGCGGCATCGATTTCACGGTGGCGCGGGGCGAAACGATCGGCCTGATGGGCCGCAACGGCATGGGCAAGAGCACACTGCTCAAGACCCTCATCGGACACGTTAAGCCGCGTGGCGGCAGCGTCCGGGTCATGGGTAAAGACATGACAGGTCGCCCGTCATACGAAGTCGCCCAGCTGGGCGTCGCATTCGTGCCGGAGGGCCGCGGGATTTTCGGCAACCTGAGCGTTGCCGAGAACCTGAAGATGGCGGCCCGCCCGAATCCCCGCGGCCAGCGGGACTGGACTTATGAGCGCGTGCTGGAAACCTTCCCGCGCCTTAAGGAGCGCCTGGGCCATGGCGGCCAGCAGCTTTCCGGCGGTGAGCAGCAGATGCTGACCATCGGCCGCGCGCTGATGACCAATCCCGATGTGCTGATCCTGGACGAGGCCACCGAGGGCCTGGCGCCGCTGATCGCGCGCGACATCTGGAGCATCTGTTCGCTGATCCGCCAATCGGGCAT
>DATNCB010000462.1:0-1279 GCA_035571715.1 Ramlibacter sp. | reverse complement strand
AGCGGCCTTGGCGGCCGGCTTGGCTTTGGGAACCGGCACCGCCTTCTTGGCGACCGGCTTGGCTGAAGTCTTCTCGGGCATTTTTTTTGCCGGTGCCTTGGCGGCCGGCCTTACAACTGTCTTCTTGGCCGGCGCCGCCTTTGCATGAGGCTTGGCCGGGGCTTTCTTGGCGGGCGCCTTCTTGGCTGCGGCCTTGGCCGCCGGCTTGGCGGGCTTGGACGCAGGTTTGGCTTTAACCGGTTTGCTGGCCTTGGCGCCCGGCCTGGCGGCCTTGACGCTGGCCTTTGGTTGAGGCTTCACTTCCGATCTCCTCGCGGCAGCAGCGGTGGCATGTAATCCCGCGCGCGTCCGCCTTCCTTGTTCTGGTGTTGGATCGCCTTCATTTTCATGAATGCGAGTTATACCCTGATTGTCGGCCCGTGGGCGCTCACGGCTGGGGTTTTCACCCGCGCGCGAAGGCGCAGCCCCGCCAAATGGCAGGCCCATCAGTTGCAGAATCGAGACAAACATCAGGTGCGCCCATTTTGGAAAAACGCGCTAGCCTAACTCAGCTTTACCACGGATTTTTGCCGCCCTGCGATTTATTTTCGGAATGCGGCGGAAGGCGTGAGATATCGCTCCAGGCGAGTTTCTGCTGCAACACCAGGGAAGCTAGCTTCCCTGGACCAGGCACTGTTCGAGCCCCTGCAGAAAGATATCCTTGGGCAGCTCGATTCCGATGAACACCATCTTGTTGATGCGCTTTTCGCCCTCGGCCCACTGCGGCCCCAGGTCGCTGCCCATTAACTGGTGCACGCCCTGGAAGATCACCTTGCGGTCGGTGCCCCGCATATGGAGAACGCCCTTGTAGCGCAGCATGCGCGGTCCGTAGATGTTGACGATCGCGCCCAGGAAGTCCTCCAGCTTGGCCGGATCGAACTCGCGGTCCGACCTGAACACGAAGCTCTTGACGTCGTCATCATGGTGGTGATGGTGGCCGTGGCCTTCGCCGCCATGGGAGGGGTGGTCGCAATCCTCGCCGTGCTCGTGATCGTGGTGATCATGGTCATGGTCGTGCCCCTCCTCCTCCTTGAGAAAGTCCGGGTCGATGTCGAGTTTGGCGTTCAGGTTGAAGCCACGCAGGTCGAACACCTCCGACAGCGCCACCTCGCCGAAGTGCACCGCCTTTTGCGGCGCGCGCGGGTTCATGTGCTTCAAGCGGTGGATCAGCGCGTCGGTCTCGTCCTGGGCCACCAGGTCGGTCTTGCTGATGAAAATCTGGTCGGCGAAGCCCACCTGC
>DATNCB010000461.1:0-2129 GCA_035571715.1 Ramlibacter sp. | reverse complement strand
GCTGCTCGCCCTCTCGCTGCTCGCCCTTGCCTGCGCTGCCAGCCAGGCCCAGGAAACCAAAGTGGCGGTCGCTATTTCCGGCTGGACCGGCTTCGCGCCGCTGACGCTGGCCAAGGAAGCCGGCATCTTCAAGAAGCACGGCCTGGACGTCAGCATCAAGAAAATTCCACAGAAGGACCGGCACCTGGCGATCGCTTCGGGCGACGTGCAATGCGCCGCGACCACCGTGGAAACCTGGGTGGCGTGGAACGCCAATGGCGTGGCGACCACGCAGATCTTCCAGCTGGACAAGAGCTACGGGGCCGACGGCATGGTGGTCAAGCCCAATATCACGAAGATCGCCGACCTCAAGGGCAAGACCGTCGCCGCCAGCGCTCCTGGCACGTCGCCGTACTTCGCGCTAGCCTGGATGCTCAAGAAGAACGGCATGTCCACCAAGGACGTAAAGGTCGTGAACCTCGAGCCGCAGGCCGCCGCCAACGCAATGATCGCCGGCAGCACCGACATCGACGCGGCGATGACATACGAGCCCTATCTGTCCGCCGTGCGCTCCAAGCCCGAGGCCGGCAAGATCATCGCGACCACGCTGGACTATCCGATGGTGATGGACACGTTCGGCTGCACGCCCAAGTTCCTCAGCGAGAACCCGAAGGCGGCCAAGGCGCTGACGGACAGCTATTTCGAAGCCGTGGAGATGATCCAGAAGGAGCCGAAGAAGAGCTTCGAGATCATGGGCGCCGACGTCAAGCAAAGCGGCGAAGCTTTTGAAGGCTCGGCCAAGTACCTGCGCTGGCAAGACCGCGCGGCCAACCAGAAATTCTTCAGCGGCGAGCATGCCGCATTCAGCAAGGAAGCGGCCGAGCTGCTGATGGAAGCAGGCATCATCAAGCAGCTGCCGGACATGAGCAAGCTGGCGGATACGCGGTTCCTCAAGTAAGCCAGAACCAGTGCGTCCACTTCAAGCAGTCAACCCCAGCGCACGTCTCGCGCTGGGAATTGCTTTCTTCATCCTGTTCTTTTTGGTCTGGGCCGCGGCGACGCTGGGCGGCTTCGTGTCCAAGACCTTCCTGGCGGATCCCATCACCATGGTGCGGTCGGGCTATGACCTGCTGGTGAATCAAGGCTTCATGTATGACATCGGCATGACGGTGTGGCGGGTGCTGGGCGGGTTTGCGCTCGCCGCTGTACTGGCCGTGCCGCTGGGCGTTCTCATGGGTGCCTACAAGCCGGTGGAGGCTTTCTTCGAACCGTTCGTGAGCTTCGCGCGCTACCTGCCCGCGTCCGCGTTCATCCCGCTGCTGATCCTGTGGGCCGGCATCGGCGAGGCGCAGAAGCTGGCGGTGATCTTCATCGGCTCGTTCTTCCAGGTGGTGCTGATGATCGCCGTCAGCGTGGGCAACACGCGCCGCGATCTGGTCGAGGCAGCCTACACGCTCGGCGCCGGCGACCGCGGCATCGTCACTCGCGTGCTGTTGCCAAGCAGCGCGCCCGAGATCGCCGAAACGCTGCGCATGGTGCTGGGATGGGCCTGGACCTATGTGATCGTGGCGGAGCTTATCGGCGCGTCCAGCGGCATCGGGCACATGATCACCGACAGCCAGGCGCTGCTGGCCACGGACCAGATCATCTTCGGCATCATCGTGATCGGGCTGATCGGCCTGGTCACCGATTTCGCGTTCAAGGCCTTCAACCGCAAGCTGTTCCCATGGGCACAGCTGGGGCGCTGAAGGCAAGCAGATGACCATCCTCGAAATCAAGCGCGTCACCAAGACCTTCCCCGGCGCGAACGGCGGCACCGTGGCGCTGCAGGCCACCGACCTGTCGGTCCAGGAGAACGATTTCATCACCATCCTCGGGCCTTCCGGCTGCGGCAAGAGCACGCTCCTACGAATGGTGGCGGGGCTGGATACGCCGACCGCCGGCAACATCGAACTCGACGGGCGGACAGTGAGCGGCCCCGGCGCCGATCGCGGCATGGTGTTCCAGAGCTACACGCTTTTCCCCTGGCTCACCGTGCTGCAAAACGTCTGCTTCGGGCTGCGCGAGAAGGGCATGGCGCCGGCGGATCAGCATGACCTGGCCCGTCAGTTCATCGCCAAGGTGGGGCTCGAGGGATTCGAAAGCCATTT
>DATNCB010000460.1:0-12709 GCA_035571715.1 Ramlibacter sp. | reverse complement strand
GCATTCGGAGACCGCAACCCCGAGATGGTGCAATGGGTCGCGCGAACGCTGCTCGAGAAGATGGGCGACCCCGATGAGGAATACGAAGTCGGCGAGGTAGTGCAGTTCTCGACTCCCGATGGCCTGGGCCAGTATGCGGGTTCCGTGCAGCGCGTGGACAAGGACGGCGACGGGGACGGCAAGGCCGATGCCGTGCTGTTCGACTTCAATCATCCGCTCGCGGGCCAGCCGGTGACTTTCGAAGTCCATGTGATCGGCGTCCTATGAAAAAGCAACCGAAAGAGCAACCGGCTGCCGGCGTCGAGATCCTCCTGGCGGAGCCGCGCGGATTTTGCGCGGGGGTGGACCGCGCCATCGAAATCGTCGATCGCGCGCTGCGCAAATTCGGCGCGCCGATCTACGTGCGCCACGAGATCGTGCACAACACCTATGTCGTCAACGACCTCAAGGCAAGGGGCGCGATCTTCGTCGAGGACCTCGCCGAGGTGCCGCCCGGCGCGACGCTGGTGTTTTCGGCCCATGGCGTGAGCAAGGCGGTGCAAGCCGAAGCGCGTGCGCGCGGCTTCGAGGTCTTCGACGCAACCTGTCCGCTGGTGTCGAAGGTCCATGTGGAAGTGGCCAAGCTCGCCCGGGAAGGCTACGAGTTCATCATGATCGGCCACAAGGGCCACCCCGAGGTCGAAGGCACGATGGGCCAGCTCGATCACGGCATCCACTTGGTGGAAGACGTGGCCGACGTGGCCCAGATCCATCCGGCGCAGACGGGCAAGCTCGCCGTGGTGACGCAGACGACCCTGTCCGTCGATGACGCGGCAGCCATCACAGCCGCGGTGCGGCAGCGCTTCCCCAATATCCGCGAGCCCAAGCAGCAAGACATCTGCTACGCCACGCAGAACCGCCAGGACGCGGTCAAGATCATGTCGCCGCAGGTCGACGTCATGGTCGTCGTGGGCAGCCCCACCAGCTCCAACAGCAATCGCCTGGCTGAACTGGCGCGCAAGCTCGGTGTCGACAGTTTCATGGTGGACAGTGCCGACGAGCTGCGAGCCGAGTGGCTGCAGGGCAAGTCGCGCGTCGGCCTGACCGCGGGCGCCTCCGCGCCGGAAGTGCTCGTGGCGCAGGTCATCGAGCGCATCAAGGCACTCGGCGCGGTGTCGGTGCGCAAGATGAAAGGCATCGAGGAGACGGTGAAATTCCCGCTGCCCAAGGGACTGAAGCTTTGATGCGCGCGGACATCGAGACGGCCGCGCTGCGCTTCCAGCAAAACCGGCCGTTCCTGCGCCGAACCCCACTGTGGAAGCTTCCCGGCACCGCGTTCGGCCTGCCGTGCGCGCAGGTCTGGCTCAAGCTGGAGCAGCTGCAGGTGGGCGGCAGCTTCAAGGCGCGCGGCATGCTCAACCGGTTGCTGGCCAACGCGATCCCGCCCAGCGGTGTGGTCGTCGCCTCAGGCGGCAACGCGGGCATCGCCACTGCGGCGGCAGCCAAGGCGCTGGCAGTGAAATGCGAAGTATTCGTGCCGACCGTTTGCGGCCCCGCCAAGCAGGCCAGGCTGCGCGAACTGGGCGCCCAGGTGGTAGTGACAGGTGACGCCTACGCCGAAGCGCTCCAGGCCTGCCTGGCGCACCAGCAACACACCGGCGCGTTGCTCACGCATGCCTACGATCAGCCCGAAGTGGTGGCCGGAGCAGGCACGCTCGCCAAGGAGATCGAAGAGCAGGGCGGACGGCCGGACAGCGTGCTGGTCAGCGTGGGCGGCGGCGGCCTCATTGCCGGCATCGCGTCCTGGTTCGCCCAGGAGGCACGCGTGGTCGCACTCGAGCCCGAGTTGGCGCCGACGCTCCATGCCGCCCGCCAGGCGGGTGAGCCGGTCGATGTCGCCGTCGGCGGCATCGCCGCCGACTCGCTCGGTGCCAAGCGCATCGGTGCCATTGCGTGGGACGTCACGCAGCGCCACGTCAAGGACGCGCTGCTGCTGCCCGATGAGGCGATTCGCTCCGCGCAACTGTGGCTTTGGAAGCAGATGAAGCTGGCTGCGGAACCGGCGGCCGCTTTGGGACTGGCGGCGCTGCAAAGCGGGGCTTACCAGGTTCAGGCCAACGAGAAGGTCTGCCTCGTGATCTGCGGCGCCAACGTCGATCCTGCGACGCTTGCCTGACAATCCTGTCGCCCCACTAGAATCGCCCGATGCTCGACATCAACCTGCTTCGCAAAGACTTGGCCTCGGTGGTTTCGCGCCTCGAAGCGCGCAAGCGGCCCCAGGACTTTCTTGACGTGGACGCGTTCATCGCCCTCGAAGCCGAGCGCAAGTCGATCCAGACGCGCACCGAGGAACTGCAGGCGCAACGCAACCAGCTCTCCAAACAGATCGGCCAACTCAAGGCCAAGGGCGAATCGGCCGATGCTGTGATGGCTCAGGTCACATCGCTCAAAGCGGAGCTGGACAGCTCGGCCGCGCGGCTGGAGCAGATCCAGCCGGAAATGCAGGCCTTGTTGCTCTCGGTACCCAACCTGCCGCACCAGAGTGTTCCCCTTGGGGCCGACGAATCAGCCAACGTGGAAGTGCGCAAATGGGGCACGCCGCGCGCCTACGGCTTCGCTGTGAAGGACCACGTGGACGTTGGCGAGCGGCTGGGCCTGGACTTCGCGATGGGCGTCAAGCTCAGCGGCTCGCGCTTCATCGCCATGAAGGGGCAAGTGGCCCGGCTGCATCGCGCGCTCGGGCAATTCATGCTCGATGTGCAGACGCGGGAACACGGCTATACCGAGTGCTATACGCCCTACATCGTCAATGCGGAAACGCTGCGCGGCACCGGTCAGTTGCCCAAGTTCGAGGCGGACCTGTTTGCCGCCAAGAAGGGCGGACAGGAAGGCGACGCGGCCGACTCCGCGGCGCTTTACCTCATCCCCACCAGCGAGGTCACGCTAACCAACTTCGTGCGTGGCGAGATCGTGGCCGAGGCGCAGCTTCCGATCAAGCTCACGGCGCACTCGCCGTGCTTCCGCTCCGAAGCAGGCAGCGCCGGGCGCGACACCCGAGGGATGATCCGGCAGCATCAGTTCGACAAGGTCGAGATGGTGCAGATCACCCATCCGGAAAAGAGCTACGAAGCGCTCGAACAGATGACGGGCCACGCCGAAGCGATCCTGCAAAAGCTGGGGCTTCCCTATCGCGTGGTGCTGCTGTGCGCCGGCGATATGGGGTTCGGCTCGGCCAAGACCTATGACCTGGAGGTGTGGCTGCCGGCGCAGAACACCTACCGGGAGATCAGCTCGGTCTCCAACTGCGAAGCCTTCCAGGCGCGCCGGTTGCAGGCGCGTTTCAGAAATGCGCAGGGCAGGAACGAGGTGGTCCATACGCTCAACGGATCCGGCCTGGCCGTCGGCCGCACGCTGGTGGCGGTACTGGAGAATTACCAGAACGCCGACGGCTCGGTCACCGTGCCGGATGCCCTCAGGCCCTACATGGGCGGCGTCGAACTGCTGCAGCCCTCGCTCGGTTAGAATTTCGGCCTTCGCACCACGCGATACGAACCTGGAGAGGTGGCAGAGTGGTCGAATGCGCCGGACTCGAAATCCGGTGTACGTTTTCAACGTACCGTCGGTTCGAATCCGACCCTCTCCGCCAGCAACCCACGGTCAGCGACGCGGTCGCTCGATCAGTGGCTCGACATTATTCATGTATCAAATGGTGATCACCTGGGCTGGTGAAGCGGACAGCCCGATTGGGGAAATACCCCAATACTGTTGGGCTATTCGGGGATACGAAGCCCCCGCAGACTGACTGTCTGGGTCGCCGCCCGTTCTCCACGCAATTGACACAGAACTCAGCCGCCGTTGCCCACAACGTCGTTTGCAGTTCCGCCATTGAAAAGGGCTTGGCCAGGATGCGCGCGATGCCGTGCCGCTCGGCCTCGGCCAGCACCGTGTCGGCGGGGTGGGCCGTCATCAGGAGGCAGCTACAGCAATGCACTGCACGAATGGCCTCCAGGGCCTCGAAGCCGCTCATGTCCGGCAGGTGGTAATCGAGCAGGATCATCCCAGGCCGGAACTCGCTCGCCGCGATCACAGCGGATTTGCCGGTGACGGCAATCCGTGCTTCCCAGCCACCACGCTGGAAGTGTGCCTGGAGGTTCTCTGCAAGAATTTCTTCGTCCTCGACGATCAGGACCTTCCTGGATTGGGGCACTAATCTTCCTTCTTTGTTTGGGGCGCTGGAATCGCACCACACACCGTTGCTGGCCCGGTGCGGCCCCATTTACTGCGACTGCCACTCATTGTCTGCACGTCGCGTGCCACGCACATCCAGTTGCACTTTCCGGTTAAAGCTGCTTGCTTTCTGAAGCGTTCTACCCTGGCTGCAGTCAGCCGTCAGACCAGTTCGAAGCGGATCATCCGGGCAATCGCCCTTCCATTGGTGAGCGCGGACGCATGACCCCAACTGGCCATGCGCTCGTTGCCGATTCGCAGCATGCCCGAATGAGTGGATAGATCGGCATCCTCGGCGACGCGGTTGCTGGCAAAACCCAGTCCGCGACGCACCAGCTCGATGTTGCCGGGCTTGCCGGTCAGAAAGGTCCACCCCTTTTCGATGTGATGAGCCTTCATGTAGGCGCGCAGCGCCGCGGGATCGTCATCCAGGGGCGTGAGCGTGATCGAGCAGAAGTTGATGTCTTTGCCGAAGTCGCCCAAAAGGCGCTGCGCTTCCAGCAGATTGTCGGTCACCGGCGTGCAGATGTTGCTGCACACCGTGTACATGAAGTTGATTACCACCTTCTGGTTCTTCAGAATGTCGTCGTAAAACCTCACCTGCCTGCCAGTGTGCGTGACCAGCGGCACATTGGGGAAGTGTTTCTGGCGCATCAGTTCACGCGGGTCTTGCGCCGGAGTAACCGGTATAGCGGCCATTACCCCGGCGCCGGCCAAAGCAGCGGCAGCGCCGACCAGCAGCCGTCTTGTTTCAATGTTCGTCATGATGGTTTTCCGAATAGGACTTGCGGTATGGATCGGATCCTGGGACGTCTGACTTCAGGGCTCTCGCTTCGTGTCGCCCACATCCTGAACCGCGAACAGCAGCATCATCGCGTGGTCCTCATGCACTACGTTGTGGCAATGCATCGGATAGACGCCGCGGTAGTCGCTGGCTTTGACCACAATCTCGACTTCCTCGTCACCGAGCCACACGACGTCCTTGCGGGAAAATTCCTGCGAGGTGGCAGTGATGGCCACGCCATTGCGTTTGACAATTCTTCCCTCCATGAGGTGAGGGTGGATCGGATGCGACCAGCCGCCGTGCCCCTTGTAGACCCAGCGCTCGGTGGAGTTACGCTTCATGGTGAAGCGCACCTCATCGCACCTCAGCGGCCTGCCGTTGACCTGCCATTGACCGTTGCTCCGGTCGAAATCGAAAGTGCGCGTGACGATCGGCGTTTCCAGAGGTGGAAGCGTGATCGGCGCGAAATCCGTGATCGTGGCTGGGTCACGGCTGGCATCCGCCACTGCCGCTCCCACGCGGAACTCCACCAGGACGTTGGCCGGATTACCGGGTGGATCAAGTTTGTCGTCCGGCCCCCTGCCGTCATCCTGCACCAGGCGATTTTCGAGCCACAGCCGGGTCGCGCCCGGCGCCGGTCCGCCGCTCGCGGTGAGCTGGTTGAAATCGACGATGATGTCGGCCCTCTCGGCGACGCTCAGCTTGACGCTGGTCACCTGCAACGGCTTGGGCATCAGGTTGCCATCGTTCATGATGCGCCAGTAGGGAATCGACTGCGCCGGGTGGTCCGGATTGGTCAGGAACAGCTGATAGAAGCGCGAGGGTCCCATGTCCAGCAGACGCAGGCGGTACCGGCGCTTGAGTACATTGAAGTAGGGCTGGACCTTGCCGTTGACCAGGTACTTGTCGCCCAGATGGCCGTCGGTCTCGAAGATGTCGAACGCCGCCTGGCCCGTGCGGGGATCGATCAGCAGGTCGGTGAAGATGATCGGAATGTCGAACTGCGGAAAACTCGGCAACCTGAAGCCGGTGTGCTCGTCACCGGTGTCATATTCGTTGAACAGGATGTGAAATCCGGCCAGCCCCTTGTAGACATTTTCGGCGGTATGGCCTTCGCGGTGGTCGTGATACCACAGCGTTCCTTGCGTTTCACGAACATCGCCGTCGGGCGTTCCCGGGTTGGTGAAGCCGGCGCGCTTCATGTTGTAGTAGTAGTCGTAGTACTGGCCGGGAAAGTAGAACCTGCCCTGCTTCTGTGGGTCCTCTGAAGCCGCACCCACACCCGGATCGCACGGCCCTCCATCACTATCGGGCGCGGAGTGGAAGTTGTGCAAATGGGTCGAAATCGAATTCTTGCCGAAGCCGCCGCTGGGCGAGCCCGTGGGCAGGTTATTGAAACGGCGCACCAGGATTGCTGTGTTGGCTCCCGCCTGATAGCGGCTCACGATGGTCGGCATCGGCGTCATCGGTTTGTCCAGGCTGAGGTCGGCGCTACCCAGGTTGGCGCCCCAGAAATTGATTTGGGGCTGCAAGTTTGGATGGATGGACACCGCCGGAACCGCGCCGAAATGCTGGGCAAAAAAGAACTGCGGTTCGTTCAGATTGCGATCCTGGTGCGGCTCGCCGCGGCCTTCGAAGGGGATGCCGGTCGCAGGATTTGTCGCGCGATTGGGTGCGACGGTGGGTGGAATGCCAAAGGCCGAGTCGGCCAATGGGCGTTGCGGCAGCAACGGCATGATCGGCATGGCCTCGAGGAACGGCGTGGTTGGCGGACTGGACGGTGGACGGTCCCCGTCCCCTCGCGCTGCATCCGCAACGCTGATCGATCCAATGGCCAGTCCCGCTTTCAGGGCGCTACGGCGGCTCACGCCCTGCAATGTTTCTGTAACAGAAAGGGCTGTTCTCTTCACTTTGCGCCTCTTTTTTGAAACAAAGAAAAAGGCTGCAAGTAAACATCTCTCGTCACCCTCTCAGGTAACGCGTTACTGCAATAGCCGTAACAACCTATTCTGGATGGTAGATATCCCTGGAAAGCCGCGAAGGCTTACGCTCCGCTCGAGCCCGGCGACCGGCGCGGACGAGCCATGCCAATCCGGCCAGCTTCGTCGCACTGAATGTCAGTGAAATCCTGCGCTACTGCTCCGTGCTCGGCGGCACACGCCTGGGCACTACCAATGGCGCCATCTGGGGCAGCGGCTGTCCCGGTGCCGCGCCCATGCGGGACGTGACTGGGGCCGTTATCGCCGCGGTGTACCCACTGGACGTCCACGGCCAGTCTGCAGCTCGTGGTGCTCCGGCCCCCGCAACGATGGCCCTTTGCGCTCTGGGCAGAAACGCCAGCGAGGCCGGTGATTGACCCGAACCGGGTCCGCCGGCGCCGGCACCGCCCTCGACACCACCCGGCAACGAAGAAGCGGAAGAAACGGCTGCGGCTGCGCTCACGGCTGAAACCGCGCCCCCTGCCGCCGCCGCGGCGCCGTGACCGCCACTTGCGCTTGCAACGCCACTCGCGCTCGCAGCACCGCCGCTGGCACCGCCACCACTGCTGCTCGTACCGCCACCACCGCTCGCAGAACCACCGCTGCTGCTGCTCGCGGAACTGCTGCCGCCCGCGCTAGCACCCCCGCCACTACCGCCACCTGCGCTAGCGCCGCCACCGCCGCTGTTTCCACCGCTGCTGCTTCCACTGCTGCCGCCACTGCCGCCACTGCCACCACTGCCGCCACTGCCACCGCTGCCACCGCTGCCACCGCTGCCACCGCTGCCACCCGCGCCGGCACCCCCACCGCTACCGCCACCAGCGCTAGCGCCAGTTCCAGCGCCGCCACCGCCGCTGCTTCCACCGCCGCCGCTGCTGCCGCTGCTTCCACCGCCGCCGCTGCTGCCGCCACCGCCGCTGCCGCCACCGCCGCTTCCGCTACCGCCGCTTCCGCTACCGCCCCCAGCGCTCGCGCCAGCGCTGCCGCCGCTTCCACCGCCGCTACTACCACCGCTACCGCCACCACCACCACCGCCACCACCACCACCACTGCTACCGCCACTGGCACCACTGCCCCCGCCGTCCCCGCCTCCGCCGCGCGCGATACTGTCCTGGGTCCAGGTGATGCCAAACGCTCCGGCCAAAGCGCCAGCCAGCAGAGTCAGTCCAAGTTGTCGGTTAAAGCTTCTCATGATGGGCTACCTCGTGACGGAATAAACGATAAACGGCTCGCCCCGGCCAGCGCTGCAGCCGGCCCGGGCGTGAATTCGATCCGGAATGAGCCCCCACCGGCACGTTCGGCAAACGCGAAGTGCGAGGCGGGTCTGAAAAGCGAGCGGACTATGTCGGCGTCCAGCCCCTTCGAACGCGATCCGCCAAAGGTTGCTATGTGCACTGCACGCAACGGGGATGCCTCCGTAAAACATGGGCTACCGGCGGGTTATCGAATCGCCATGGTGCGGCTGTGGCAGTGCCTGCGGTTCGTCGGCAAGCGCGCAAATGCCTGGTAATAAAATCCCGGCTTGCTGTCAGCCAAAGGTGACACAGCCTATCCCCGCCGTAGGAGAAAGCCTACGCTGGGGCGGGCATTTTGCCTCTGATGGCTGAGGTAGGGCGTGGCTTATCCTGGCGGCAAATGACCAGTTCAAAGACCATCCCCGCTACCAGGATTCACCCCGCGCGCGCCTCCCGTAGCGGGCACGGCGCCGCCAGCGTGATCCCCCATCTGAACGTCGAGTTCCCGCCCGAGCCAGCAGAGCTCAGCGATTCGATCTTCGACGATCCATCACCCGACGAGAAACTAACGCCGGAACCGCCTCGAGCCGCCAGGGGGATGTACCCGCCTAGCGCGTCTTGAGCATCGCGGACCGCAGCAGCCCTATGCCGCCGCGGGGCCGGTCCTCGTTCTGAGCCAGCTGGTCGGCTTTGGCGTTCCAGCGCCGCGACAGATTGGAAAAGATCATGCGGCATTCCGCCGTGAAGCAATCCTGTTCGCGCAATATGCCAAGGTTCTTCGCGATCTTGCGTGCAATGAGGTAGCGGTGCGCCGGCGCGCCGGTCTGCATGAAGGCAGTCATCAATGCCAGCGTAGCCATCCACAGGGCGGTGCAGGCGCGGGAGAGGGCGATGGCATCGGCATTCATTGCAGCTCCTTGCGAAGGCTTTGAGCCATCCTAAGGGGAGCGGCAGGGGTCTGCTGTCAGTGCCCAGACCCAGGGGCGGCCCGCCGTTTCCTACAGCGGGCCGGCCCGGCCGCATTGCACGGCCGGGGAAATGCTTGTCACCTTCAGGTGGGGCCGCCGACGCGGGCGTGCCGCTTGCGGCCCGCTGCCCGTGCCTCCTCGCTGCTGAACTCGTGGGCGTGACCGCTCTGATGCGCTGCCCGTCCGCCCAGGCTGGCGATTTCCTTCTGGCGCTGCGGGTCCATCGCGGCGAAGCCGCGCAGGCTTCTGCGCTGGCTCGCGGAACCGTTGCCTTGTGCGGGATTGTCATTCAATGCCATGTCGGATCCTTTCATTGGTGGGCTGGAAGAATCCGCATGTGGCAAGGTTCGTGCCCGTCCGTATTGCCCCTTTGGGGCCCTTTTTAGAGGCCTTTTTGCGCAATGTCGGCGACTCGGCGGTAAATCTTGCGGCAAAGCCTGTCGCGATGCCGGAAAGCAGGCCCGTCTCAGCAGAGGCAGGCGACCATGATGTCTAGAGCCCGTACTCCTTGAGCCGGTTGTACAGGGTCTTCAGGCTCACCCCCAGGGCGGCGGCGGTGCGTTCTTTCTGGTGGCCGAAATGTTCCAGCGTGGCCAGGATCATTTGCCGCTCCATCGCCGCCAGCGTCGTGCCCACCGCAACCTCGATGGTGCCGGCGTGGGGGGTGCTCACCCCAGTATCGGCCAGCACATCGCGCGGCAGCCACTGGTCGCCGATTTCGCCGCCAACTGTCATCACCCACGCGCGCTGCAGCACGTTGCGCAGTTCGCGCACATTGCCGGGCCACCGGTATTGCGCCAGCCGATCGAGCGCCGCCGGCGTGGCCCGCTTGAACGAGCCTTCACGCTGTCCGATGTCCTGCAGGAAGTGGGCGACCAGCAGCGGCAGGTCCTCGCGGCGCTGGCGCAGCGGCGGCAGGTGGATCGGGAAGACGTTGAGCCGGTAGAACAGGTCTTCGCGCAAATCGCCGGCGGCCAGCGCCTGCACCGGATCGCGATTGCTGGCCGCGATCACCCGCACGTCGGTTTCTTGCGGCGCGGTCGACCCGACCCGCATGAAGGTGCCAGTCTCCAGCACGCGCAGCAGCTTGACCTGCAGCGCTGGCGGCATCTCGGTGATCTCGTCCAGAAACAGCGTGCCGCCGTGGGCGCGCTCGAAGAAGCCCTGGTGCTGGCGCTCGGCGCCGGTGAAGCTGCCCCTTTCGTGGCCGAAAATCTCGCTTTCGATCAGGTGGGGCGAAATCGCGCCGCAATTGACAGCCAGGAACGGCCGGGTGCGGCGGCGGCTCAGGTCATGCACGGTGCGCGCCACCAGTTCCTTGCCGGTCCCGCTCTCGCCCGAGAGGAACACCGTCACCGAAGTGCCCGCCACCCGTGCGATCTGCTCGTACACCTGCCGCATCGGTTCGGACTTGCCTACCAGGTGGCCGAAACAGCCAGTGCGCTGCAGGTCTTCGTTCAGGCTGTCGACCTCGGCTCGCAGCACCGAGGGGCGCGTCACGCGAGAAAGGATGCTGTGCAGTTGCCTGGCACTGACCGGTTTGATCAGGTAGTCCGCCGCGCCGTAGCGCAGGGCCTGGATCGACGTTTCCAGCGTGGCGTGGCCGGTCATCAGCACCACTTCGGAGTTGCCGATCAGGGCCTGCTCGTCGAGCAGGCTCATGCCGCTGCCGTCGGGCAGCTGCAGGTCCAGCAGCACCAGGTCGGGCTGTTGCAAGGCCATCTGCCGCCGCGCATCGTGCAGCGATCGGGCCGTGGCGGCGGAAAAGCCTTCGGTGGCCACCAGCGCTGCCATCATCTGCGCGGAGTCGGCGTCGTCTTCGACGATCAATGCGTGCCCCATCATTTGGTTCCTCTCCAACGGGGCCCTGCCGGGCCATGTTCATTATTTCGCTTCTGCCTACGGATGTGCTGTAACACAAGGTGTAGCTCTTCAATCGGCGCTCAAGCTGGCGCGCAGCTGGTTGCGGTCGACCGGCTTCACAAGATACGCGTCAAATCCCGCCACCAGGGCCGCATGGGCATCGCGCTCGGCCCCGTAGCCGGACATGGCGATCATTCTTCCAGCATAGCCCGCCGCCCGGGCATGGCGGGCAAGCTCGAACCCGGTCAGGCCCGGTAGCCCGATGTCCACGATCGAAACCTCCGGCCTGAGTTTGAGCAGTCGCGTGAGGCCTTCGATGCCGTCGACCGCCGTGCTCACGCTATGGCCATCGAGTTCGAGCTTGGAGCGCAGCGCCGCCAGCACGTCGTCGTTGTCCTCGATCACCAGCACCTGGCGCCGCCGGGACGGCGGTAGCGGATCGCCCTCACGCGGCGCCGGGGGCGGCACCGCCCGCAGCCGCACGGTGAACCGGCTGCCTTCGCCGGAGCTTTCGGCGGCGACGGTACCGCCATGCAATTCGACCAGCCTGCGCACCAGCGTCAGCCCGATGCCCAGCCCCCCGGCCGGGCGGTGCAGCGGGCGGTCTCCCTGCACGAACAGGTCGAAGATGCGCGGCAGCAGCGCCGGCGGAATCCCGGTGCCGGTGTCCCGGACCTCGAGCACGGCGGTATCGTCCTCGCGCCCCACGGTCACCTGGATCGAGCTGCCATGAGGCGTGTATTTGGTGGCATTGGTCAGCAGGTTGGTCACCACCTGCTCGAGCCGGACCGCGTCCCCGTCGACCCAGGCGTCGGCCAGCTCGAGCCGGATCGGGTGGTCCTTGGATTCGCCCGTCATTGCCAGTGTCTCGTTCACCCGTTGCACGACGGTGGCGAGGTTGACGCTCTGGTGCGCCAGCATGATCTTGCCGGCAATCACGCGGCCCACATCGAGCAGATCATTCATCATGTGGGCGAGATTGCGCGTCTGCCGCCCGATGATGGCGCGTGCCTCGATGGCGTTGGGACTGCCAGGTACAGCCGCGTCCAGTACATCGGTGGCCGCCGAGATCGCTCCCAGAGGGTTGCGAAGTTCGTGGCTGAGCATCGTCAGGAATTCGTCCTTGGCGCGGCTGGCCGCCTCGGCTTCCAGCCGTGCCGCGTGCGCACGCTCGGTCAGCTGCGCACGCTCGCGCTCCGAGCGCTTCTGCACGGTCATGTCCACCGTCACCCCGACCATCTGCGCCGCCCGGCCCGCATCGTCGTAGCGCAGCATGATCCGGCTGGACAGCCAGCACGAGCTGCCATCGGGGCGCACCACGCAGTACTCCAGGGTTGCCTTGTCGCGGCGCAAGGCGCAAGCGGTCCAGAATTCGCGCTCCACCCGGTCGCTATCGGCCGCGTCGACCCTGTCGAACCACTGGCGCAAGCCGCCCTCGGGAAGCGCATCGATGCCGAACAGCCTGCACTGCCCCGGCGTCCATACCAGGCGGCCGGCGGCGAACTGGTAATTGAAAAAACCGACGTGGCCGGCTTCTTGCGCCAGCTCCACCAGCCGCTGGCCTTCGCGCAGCTGCTGGTCGGCGGCAAGCAGGCGCTCCTCCACCATCTTGCGCTGCGTGATGTCCACCAGCGCGCTGATCGCTCCACGCGGCCGGCCGCTCGCGTCGTGCAG
>DATNCB010000459.1:0-11960 GCA_035571715.1 Ramlibacter sp. | reverse complement strand
CTCCAGTCGTTCCAGTTCGCGGCTTAGCGCCGCGTGCAGCCGAACCAGCGCGGGCGGGGTGGTGTCGGGCCGCAACAGGGCCACACCGTTGGACCAGACCTCGCCCTCGCCGAGCGCCAGCGTGAACGGCTCGACCCGCGCCTTCAGTCCTTCCACCAATTGCGGCAGGCGATGCGCCGGCACGTCACCGAGGAAATGCAGCGTGATGTGCAGCCGGTCGGGCTTGACCAGCGCGGCGCGCGGCGGCCAGCTCCACGCCTGTTGCCAGGAAGCGATCGCGCGGCGCAATGCGTCGCCGGGCCACAGCGCGATGAACAACCGCAGCGGCTTGCCGGCATCCACACTAGCTTGCATGGCGCGATTTTGCGCCGGCATGCGCAATGCAGGCCGCCCTGCGGAGCGTCGGACAGCGCCGACATGCGCCCGTGCCCAGGTCCGACGGGGCAGGCGAGACGCCGCGCTTAAGGTGAACTCGACACCGGAAGGACTGTGCATGCAACACGCCGCGCCCCGCCACTTTTCGATGTTGCGGGGTTTTCACGTGGCCGATTTCTTTACGCTGGGCAACGCGGCTTGCGGCGTCGGCGCGGTGTTCTTCGCGATGCTCTATGTGGCCGGCCAGTCGCCGTTGCACTTCTATGCGGCCGCGGCGCTGGCGCCGGCCGCTTTCATCTTCGACGTGCTGGATGGGCGCATCGCTCGCGCGCGGCATGAACATTCGCCGCTCGGACGCGAACTCGATTCGCTATCCGATGTGATCTCTTTCGGGGTCGCGCCCGCTGCGTTGGGCTTCGGCGCCGGGCTGCAAGGCGGCTGGGACGCGGCCGCGCTGATCTTCTTCGTCTGCTGCGGCGTGAGCCGGCTCGCCCGTTACAACGTCACGGCCGAAACGCTCGCAGCCGGCAGCGACAAGGTCTCATACTTCGAAGGCACACCGATTCCCACGAGCGTGTTGCTGACCGGCGTGCTGGCTTTCGCGGCGGCGCAGGGGCGCATTGGGGACGAGCTCTACGGCGGCGTCTACGGCATCGGCCCCTGGGAGTTGCATCCACTGGCGCTGCTGTTCGTGCTGTCGGGCAGCCTGATGATCAGCAAGACCCTGCATATCCCCAAGCTTTGAGAAAAGCAACACCAAGCTCCAAAGGACAACCTCATGACGACGATTGGCGGGCCAATTGGCCAGCTCTATGTGAGCGACGGCGGCGCCGGCGGCTTGCCGGTACTGCTTGTTCATTCCTATGCGGGCAGCAGTGCGCACTGGAAGGCGCAGCTGGCTCATCTCAGGCGGCGCCGCCGCGCATTGGCGATGGACCTGCGCGGCCACGGCCAATCAGATGCTCCTGCCTCGGGCGACTACAGCGTGCCCGCCCTGGCCGAAGACATCGCCGCCGTGGCTGAGGCCCTCGAGCTTCGGCGCTTCGTGCTGGTCGGCCACAGCATGGGCGGCGCAGCCGCCGCGGCCTACGCGGGCAAATATCCCGGCAAGCTCGCCGGGCTGGTGCTGGCAGGCACTCCCGGCAAAACACCCGGCGAGCAGGCGCAGAAAACCATGGGTGCATTGCGCGCCGACTACGACAAGGTGATGGCCGGGTACTGGAACTCGCTGCTCGAAGGCGCCGAGCGTCCCGTGCGCGAGCTGCTGGAAACCGGCATGCGCACCATGGGTCGCGAGCCGTCGCTGGCGATGATCGGCGCGATCTTCGACTACGATCCGCTGCCCGCCCTGCACAGCTATCCGGGCCCGAAGCTGATCATCGACACGTCGCACGGCGATAGTCCCGCGGCGTTGCACCGGCAGATGCCCGACGTCTCGCGCAAGGTCATCGCCGGCACGAGCCACTGGCCGCAACTGGACAAGCCGCAGGAGTTCAACCGCCTGCTGGACGAGTTCCTGGCCTGGCTGGCCTAGTGTCCCTGTACAACAGAGGACACTAGCTTCGGAGCCGGGGTGCGGACGGCAGGTCAGCCACCGGCCTTCAGGTACATCATGATTTCCTTGAGCTGGTCGGGCGTCACCTTGTCGCCCTTGGCGCCCATCTTCTTGGTGTTCATGTCCCAGGCCATGCCCATCATGTCCATGAATTCCTTCTTGGACACCATGCCGTCCTTGTCCTTGTCGATCATCTTCATCGACATGATTTCCTGGAAGGGGTAGTACTCCGCGCTGGTCGGGGCCTGCGCGAAAGCGGTGCCTGCCAGAAGCGTGGCGGCCAGGGTGATCGTGGCGGCGACTTGATTGCGTTTCATGGTGAATATCTCCAGTAATGTGAGGTGAAAGAAGGTTGGTCCATGTCGACGCGTTCGAAGTCGAGCCGTGACACGGGTCAGTCGGCGCAGGGGCGGTTTACTTACGGCGGGAATGCGGAAAGCTTCCGGCGCGTGAAATACGCCGCACGACGCGTACCATTTCAGTGTTGCCGGCGCTGGCTCAACAAGGAAACATATGGAGATCGAACAATTCATGCAGGGCTACAAGCGAGCGTGCAGCGAGTGCAGCCTGTGGTGGCACAGCATGCCCATGGCGCAATCCTGAAACGTATGCGCGTGCCCAGGCTCGTCCTGCGCGTGGTCGCCTGCACATGGGCGGCACCTTGTTCCACGCTCGGGGTTCTGTTCGGGATGCTGGCCTTGTTGTTCGGCGCCCGGGCGCACTTCCATGAAGGCGCGCTGGAGTTCGGCGGCGGCCGGCTCGGCGCGGCGCTGTCGCGCCTGCCAGCGGGTTTGCGTTTTTCGGCTATCACGTTCGGCCATGTGATCCTTGGGCTCGACCACGCAACGCTCGCCGCGTGCCGGGCGCACGAGCAGGTGCATGTGCGCCAGTACGAACGCTGGGGGCCGTTTTTCATCCCGGCCTATCTGCTGTCGAGCCTCATCCAGCTGGTCCGCGGCCGGCGCCCGTACCTCGACAATTTTTTTGAACGCGAAGCTTATGAGCGTACCAGTCGGTTCGCAATTTCTACGCGCCCAGGATGCCACGTACCCACGGATGGCTGACCGTGGGCACGGCCGTCAAGGCCTGAAGAAAATTTTCCGCCGGCTGTCGAAATCGGCCACGATTGCGCGTCATTCTCATAGCGGCGCATGATGCTCCGCGACAACCCAACAGGAGTCCTACATGCAATACCTACTGCTCATCTACGGCAACGAAACCGCGATGCAGTCCGCGACCGAAACGCAGGTCGCACAGATGCACGCCGCCTATGGCGCCTATACCGAGGCGCTGAAGAAGGCCGGAGTGATGCTCGCAGGCGAGCGGCTGAAGCCCACCGCTTCGGCCACCACAGTGCGCGTGGCCAACGGCAAGACCGAGGTGCTGAACGGCCCCTACGCCGAGACCAAGGAGCAGCTGGGCGGCTATTACCTCATCGATGTGGCGGATCTGGACGCCGCGCTGTCCTGGGCCGCCCGCTGCCCGGGCGCGAGCGCCGGCACGATGGAGGTGCGCCCGATCTGGGCCATGTAGCCCGATGGCGCAGGCGCAGTCCGCCGATGAAGCCGCCGAAGGGGCGGCACGCCGCAGCTACGGCAAGCTGGTGGCGTTCCTCGCCGCGCGAACGCGCGATGTGGCGGGCGCCGAGGACGCGCTGGCTGAAGCGTTCGCCGCGGCCCTCGCCAGCTGGCCGGACCGCGGCGTGCCGGACAACCCCGAGGCCTGGCTGCTCACGGTGGCCCGCCGCAAGATGATCGACGCTGTGCGCGAACGGCAACATGGCGAGGGCGCCGCGCAGCACCTGGCGCTGCTGGCCGAGCTGGCTGAAGGCGAGGAGGGCGAGGCGATTGCCGACGAACGGCTGGCCCTGATGTTCGCCTGCGCGCACCCGGCGATCGAGGCGGGCGTTCGCGCGCCGCTGATGCTGCAGACCATCCTGGGCTTCGACGCGGCCGCGATCGCGTCGGCGTTCCTGGTCGCGCCCGCGACGATGGGCCAGCGCCTGGTGCGCGCCAAGAGCCGCATCCGCCAGGCCGGCATCCCGTTTCGTGTTCCCGGCCAGTCCGAGCTGCGCGAGCGGCTGGTCGACGTGCTCGACGCGATCTATGCCGCCTATGCCGAAGGTTGGGCCGACGCGGCGGGCACCGATGCGCGCCGGCGCAATCTGGCCGAGGAAGCGATCTGGCTGGGCGGCCTGGTCGCCTCCCTGCTGCCGCAAGAGCCCGAGGCGCTGGGCCTGCTGTCGCTGATGCTGCATGCGCAGGCTCGCCGCCGGGCCCGGCGCGATGCCGATGGTGCCTATGTGCCGCTCGACCGGCAGGACGTGGCACTGTGGGACGAACAACTCATCGGCGAAGCCGAAGCCCTGTTGCGCCGGGCCAGCGCGTTCGATGGCGTCGGCCGCTACCAGCTGGAGGCCGCTGTTCAGTCGGCCCACGTGGTACGACGTCGCACCGGCAGTGCCGACTGGGCGGCGATCGATCGGCTGTACGAAGCACTGGAGGCGCTGACGCTCTCGCCTGTCGTCACCATCAACCGTGCGATTGCCATTGCCCAAACGCAAGGACCGCAAGCCGGATTGCAATTGCTCGCCAGCCTGGGCGCCGACGCACGCCTCGCCGACTACCAGCCTTATTGGGCGGCTCGCGCAGGCCTGTTGGCGCGCGCCGGCGATGCCGCCGAGGCCGACCGCTCATACGAGCGCGCGATCGGGCTGGAACGCGACCCGGCAGTTCGGCAGTTTCTGCAGCGGCAGCGCGCAGCAGCGGCGGAGCGATAGCATGGGAGCATGGCGCGCCGCCACCACTATCACGTTTACGTCGTCGAGTTGGCCGACCAGGTCTGGAACGTGGTCCGCTTCCGCCGGGCCAACCCGGACTACCGGCTGGGCAAACCATTCGTCTACGTGGGCATGACGGGGCTCGACCCGGACGTGCGACTGGACAAGCACAAGGCGGGCATCCAGGCCAATTCATTCGTGCGCGACTACGGCTTGCGCTTGCTGCCGGCGTTGTATGCCATGTACAACCCGATGCCCTACGACGCCGCGCGCGAGATGGAGGTCGAACTGGCAATCGCCTTGCGCGAAGCCGGCTACGGGGTCTGGCAGGCTTAAGGAGCCTCCCTGCCCGGACTGGCGCAGGGACTTACCGTTGGCAAGACCGGCATTTCTCATGTCCAATAGCCGCGATGACGAAGATTGCCGGCACGCAAAAAGATATTGAATCGCCTTATGCCTGGATGCGGCTGGCCGTGTCCCTGCTGCTGATGACCATCGGCGGCTCCGGCATGTATTCGGTGACGGTGGTGCTGCCGGCCATCCAGGCGGAGTTCGGGGTGGCGCGCGGCGATGCCTCGCTGCCCTACACGCTGACCATGATCGGCTTCGGCATCGGCGGCGTTTTCATGGGCCGCCTCGCCGATCGTTTCGGGGTGCTGGTCCCAGTGGGAATCGGAGCAGTCGGGCTGGGCGCGGGCTTCATCAGCGCCGGTCTGGCGCCCAACCTGTGGCTGTTTTGCGCCGCACAAGGCCTGTTGATCGGCCTGCTGGGAACCTCCGCGACCTTCGCACCGCTGGTTGCGGATACTTCGCAATGGTTCGATCGCCGGCGCGGCATGGCGCTGGCCATTTGCATGAGCGGAAACTACACCGCCGGGGCCGTCTGGCCACCGGTGATGCAGCACTTCATCGACAGCGTGGGCTGGCGCCAGACCTACGTCGGCATGGGAGTGTTCTGCGTGCTGTCGATCCTGCCGCTGGCACTGGTGTTGCGGCGCCGTCCGCCGATCCATGCGCCGCCGGCAGCGGCGCCGGATGCCGCGGTGGTATCGCGGGTCGCGCGCGGGCCCGCATCTGACCAGCCCATGGGCATGAGCCCGGGCGCCGCGCAGACGCTGCTGTGCGTGGCCGGCGTTTCCTGCTGCGTGGCGATGTCCATGCCGCAGGTCCACATCGTGGCCTATTGCGGCGACCTCGGTTACGGCGCGGCGCGCGGCGCTGAGATGCTGTCGTTGATGCTGGGGCTGGGCGTTATCAGCCGGCTGGCGTCGGGATGGATCTCGGATCGCATCGGCGGGCTCAGCACCCTGCTGCTCGGATCGATCCTGCAAGGCGTGGCGCTGCTGCTGTTCCTGCCTTTCACCGGCCTGGTGTCGCTGTACGTGGTGGCCGGCTTGTTCGGGCTGTTCCAGGGCGGCATCGTGCCAGCCTATGCGCTGATCGTGCGCGAGCATTTTTCGCCGAGGGAGGCGGGGGCGCGGGTCGGGACGGTGCTGATGGCCACACTGTTCGGGATGGCGCTGGGCGGATGGATGTCCGGCGCCGTGTTCGACTTGACCGGCTCGTACCGCGCCGCCTTCATGAACGGGATCGCGTGGAACCTGCTGAATGCGTCCATCGTCGGTTTCCTGCTCTATCGCGTGAGATCCCTGTCTGGCAGCGGCGGCCGCTGGTCCGGCGCTGCCGGTTGAGGTTGATATAGTGAAGCGGCCCATGGTGCAAGACCGCGCGATCGACCGCCGCCGCCTGCTGCAGCTGGCCGCCAGCGCCGCTACCGGCTTGTGGCTGCCGCGCGCCGCCCGGAGCCAGCCGCGCTTGCCGGCGAATCCGTTCGCTTTGGGCGTCGCCAGCGGATCTCCCAGCCACGACTCGGTGGTGCTGTGGACGCGGCTGGCCGCGCCGGGGATCTTCGAGACACTGGGCAACCAGTCCATTGCCGTGCGCTGGGAACTGGCGCATGACGAGCAATTCAGCCGCATCGTCCAGCGCGGCCAATCACCGGCATTGTTCGAGCTCGCGCATTCGGTGCATGTGGAGGTAGCCGGACTGGAGCCGGACCGCTGGTACTTCTACCGGTTCATCGCCGGCGATGCGGTAAGTCCCACGGGACGAACCCGCACCTTCCCCGCGCCCGATGCGA
Organism: Ramlibacter sp.; assembly: GCA_035571715.1. Classification (GTDB taxonomy): domain Bacteria; phylum Pseudomonadota; class Gammaproteobacteria; order Burkholderiales; family Burkholderiaceae_C; genus Ramlibacter. Next base: position 5,111 of record DATNCB010000459.1, on the reverse strand, counting down.
TCGTGCAACAGCTGCGGCTCGGGCTTGCGTCATGTCAGCGTTGGGAACACGGCTACTACAGCGCGTACCGCCACATGCGCAGCGAAAACCTGGACGCCGTGCTGTTCGTGGGCGACTACATTTACGAGTACCCGATCGCCTCCAATCCGGTGCGCGTGCCCACCGGCGGCTGGGTGGTCACGCTGGATGACTACCGGCGGCGCTACGCCCTGCACAAGAGCGACGCCGACCTGCAGGCCATGCACGCAGCGTGTCCCTGGCTGCACACCTGGGACGACCACGAAGTGCAGAACGATTACGCAGGCCTTGCGCCCGGTTACAGCGGACGTGCAGCGCCGCCCGACACGCTGGAGAGCTTCCCCGCGCGGCGCGCCGCTGCGTACCAGGCGTTCTACGAACACATGCCGCTGCGCGCATCGGTGCTGACCCGCGCCGTGGCGGGCCTGGCGACCGGCGCCGAAATGCGCATCTATTCGCAACAGCGTATTGGCCGGCTCGCGACGCTCTATCTGCTCGACGACCGCCAGTACCGCGACCGCCAGGCGTGCACGCCGGGAGGCAGGTTCGGCTCGGGCGAAGTGAACCCCGCCGCCTGCCCGGACTGGAACGATCCGAAGCGCAGCTTGCTCGGCGCCGCGCAGGAACAATGGCTGGAAGCTGCCCTGGCCGCCGGCGGCGGTACGGACTGGACCGTGATCGGGCAGCAGACGCTGTTCGGGCAGCGCAACACGCGGCGCCGCGCGGCGCAATTCTTGTGGAACGACGGATGGGACGGCTACAGCGCCGCGCGCAGGCGCCTGACCGATGCGCTGCAGCGGCACCGTGCTCCCAATCCTGTGGTGCTGGGCGGCGACGTGCACGAGAACTGGGTCGGCCATGTGAAGGCCGATTACACGCGTCCCGACAGCGCCACCGTCGGTGTGGAGTTCTGCGGCACCAGCATCACGTCGCGCTCCTCGCGCGAGGGCAAGGTTCCCGCGGCGCTGCTGGCCGAAAATCCGCACTTCATCTTCGCCGAGTCCGAACGCCGGGGTTATGGTGTGTGCGAGTTCACCCCGACGCACCTGACCACCAGCTTGCGTGTCGTCGACGACGTCAGGCGCAAGGATGCCGGCATCGAGACGCTGGCACGCTTCGTGATGGAAGCCGGCCGCCCGCGATTGGAGCAAGCGTGAGCTGGCGCTGGTGGCTGTGCCTGTTGTGCCTGCTGGCGTTCGGTTCGGCCGCTGCCAAGCCGCCGGCGGGGGAAATCGCGATCGGCGCCGACGACAGCTACGTGCTGTCGCGTGCCTTCACCTGGCTGGAAGACAAGGACGGACGACTGACGCTGGACGACATCGTCAAGCCCGGCGCGCAGGTGGCTTTCCAGCCCGTGCCGACCGGTGGCGCCGGCGCCAATTTCGGCCTCACGTCCTCGGCCGTGTGGCTGCGCATCACGCTGAAGGTTTCGCCCACGAGCCCGTCGGACTGGATGCTGGAGCTGGCATATCCGCCGCTGGACCGCCTGGAGCTGTACACCTCCTCCGGCAAGGACACGGCGTTCGAGCGGCAGTTGGGCGGCGACCTGCGGTCTTTTGCCAGCCGCGCCGTGCCGCACCGCAATCACGTGCTGCCCGTGAGGCTGACACCCGGCGGCGAAACCATGTTGTACCTGCGCCTGAAATCCGAAGGGACCGTGGTGGCTCCGGTGACGCTGTGGCGGCCGGCCGCGCTGTGGCAGCACGACCAGGCTGCTTACGCCGCGCTGAGTCTTTACTTCGGGCTGCTGATCGGCCTGCTGCTGTACAACCTGCTGCTGTTCATAGCAGTGCGCGATATCGGTTACCTTTTCTACGTGGCTTTCGTCGGTATCCTGGGCGTGGCGCAGGCCGCGTTGACGGGGCTGGCTGCGCAGTTCCTGTGGCCGCAGTGGACCTGGTGGAACAACGTCTCGCCGTCGGCCTTGATGGCCGCGGCCTCGATCTTCGGCGTGCTGTTTGTGCGCAACTTCCTTTCCAGTGCGGTCCGGATGCGGCGGATCGACCGGTTCCTGCAGTTGCTGCTGGCTGGCTGGAGCCTGACGTTCGTGGCGGCGCTGACCCTGCCGTATCTGGTGGCGACCTGGATGGTGATGGCGCTGGCGGTGCTGGGAGTGATCACGATGTTTGTGGTCGGCGTGATCAGCGTGCGCCGCGAGTTTGCCGGCGCGCGCTATTTCTTCATGGCCTGGGCCGTCTTGCTGCTGGGCGTGCTGACGCTGGCGCTGCACACCATGGGAGCGCTGCCGTCCAACGTGATCACCGCCAACGCGCTGCTGATCGCATCGGCGCTGGAGATGGTGCTGTTGTCGTTCGCGCTGGCCGATCGCATCAATGTCGCGCGGCGATTCAAGGAACAGGCCCAGGCGCGCATCGCCGCCGAACAGGCGATGGTGGGCGCGCTCAACCAATCGCAGGACCGCCTGCGCATGATGCTCGAAGAGCGCGAGCTGATCCTGGAAAGCTCGATCGTCGGCATTGCATTTCTCACGCCGGAGGGACGCCTGCGCTGGGCCAACAAGGCGATGCACGACATCTTCGGGATCTCGGGCCGCGCGAATACGTCGATGGAGCCGTTCTATCTGTCGCGCGAGCAGTACCTTGGCGCCGGCGCCGAATTCGCCGCGAGCGCCGCGCGTGGCGAGGTGTACGAAACCGAGCTCCAGATGCTGCATGCCGACGGCACGCCAATATGGGTGTCGATGTCCGGCAAGGCGGTGAACCAGCAGGACCGCAGCCAGGGCACCGTATGGGTGGTCATGAACATCACCCAGCGCAAGCGGCTGGAGGAGCAACTGAAAAGGACGAGTTCGGAGCGCGAGGCGATCCTCAACAGCATGCTGGTGGGCATCGTGCTGACGGTCGCCAGGCGCCACGTCTGGGTCAACCACAAGTTCGCGCAAATGCTCGACTATCCGGCGCAGATACTGATCGGACAATCCTCCATCAACCTGCATCCGGATCATGAATCGTGGGAGCGTTTCGGCGCGAAATCCGGCGCGGCCCTGGCCGAAACGGGCTCCTACATCTGCGAGCACCAGTTAAGGCGCCGCAATGGCGAACTGTTCTGGGTCGAAATGAGCGGCAGCTGCCTCAAGCCCAACGAGCCCGATTCGGGTGTGATCTGGACTTTCCTGGACCTCACCGAGCGCAAGAAAACCCAAACCGGGATGGGCAAGGCGCTGGAGCAGTAGCGACCGTATCGCGACCCTCTGATTGGGGGTAAACATGGCTTGATGCTGGCTGCCGGCGGTTACATACTGCCTGCCCCACCCATCCAATTCCGTGAGGAGCCGCCACCATGAGTCAGACCAAGTATCTGTTGAACGAAAGCCAGATGCCCAAGTTTTGGTACAACATCCAGGCCGACCTGCCCACTCCGGCACCGGCCGTGTTGCACCCGGGCACGCTGCAGCCGGTAGGCCCGGACGATCTTGCGCCGCTGTTTCCCATGGAACTCATCATGCAAGAGGTGAGCACACAGCGCGAGATCGAGATTCCCGAGCCGGTGCGCGAGGTCTACCGCGCCTGGCGTCCGTCGCCGCTGTACCGCGCGCACCGGCTGGAAAAGGCGCTGGGCACACCGGCAAAGATCTTCTATAAGTACGAGGGCGTGAGTCCCGCCGGGAGCCACAAGCCCAACACGGCCGTGGCGCAGGCTTTCTACAACGCCAAAGCCGGGGTCAAGCGCCTGGTCACCGAGACCGGCGCCGGCCAGTGGGGCACGGCGCTGTCATATGCCGGGGCACTGTTCGGGCTGCAGGTCGATGTCTACCAGGTGCGTGTGTCCTACGACCAGAAACCTTATCGCCGCGCCGTCATGGAAACGTATGGTGCGCGCTGCGTGGCGTCGCCGTCCAATGAAACTGTCTATGGCCGTTCCGTGCTGGCCAAGACGCCGAATCACCCCGGCAGCCTGGGAATCGCGATCTCCGAGGCGGTGGAAATGGCGGTGCAGCGCGAAGACACCAAGTACGCGCTGGGCTCGGTGCTGAACCACGTGCTGCTGCACCAGACCATCATCGGCCAGGAGGCGATGGAGCAATTGCGGATGGCCGACACCTGGCCGGATGTGATCGTGGGCTGCACCGGCGGCGGGTCCAACTTCGCGGGCATTGCCTTTCCCTTCATCGGAGACGGCCTGCGCGGAGGCGCGAAGCCGCGCATCGTGGCGGTGGAACCGGCGGCCTGCCCGTCGCTCACGCGCGGCAAATACGCCTACGATTTCGGCGACACCGGGCGGATGACGCCTCTCTCCAAGATGCACACGCTGGGCAGCCAGTTCACGCCGCCAGGATTCCATGCGGGGGGTCTCCGCTACCACGGCATGGCTCCGCTGGTTTCACATCTCAAGCAGTTGGGCATGCTCGAAGCCGTGGCCTACAACCAGGTCGAGTGCTTCGAGGCCGGCGTGCTGTTCGCGCGCAACGAGGGCATCGTACCCGCGCCCGAGGCGAACCATGCCGTCAAGGGCGCGATCGAGGAGGCGCTGCGCTGCAAGCGCGAGGGCAAGGCCGAGACGATCCTGTTCAACCTCTGCGGACATGGCCACTTCGACATGACGGCCTACCAGAAGTATTTCGCCGGCGAGCTGAGCGACGAAAAGTACGACGAGGCCGAACTCGCGATGGCGCTCGCCGGCTTGCCCAGCGTGCCAGAGCCAGCCTGAATCAGCGCTAGACGACGGTAGGCACCGTCACTTTCCAGCAGGCGGCTCAGGGCCGCCTGTGTCGTTTCTGAGCGCGGGTAGGGCGCCGGGATTCAGGCGCAAGCGCCTGGTGGGTGACTACACCCAGCTGGGTTTCTACACACACCCAAGAAGCGAAGTTCGGAAACTTCCCGCACGCCGGGACGGACAGGTTCTGCGCGCTGCGCGGGCCCTCCACAGGGGTCAGGTTTCCCTCGCGCGAAGAGCGCCGGAAGCAAGGTTCTCAACCCACATTTCCAGAGTTTTGAGGAGCGCCTGCCAGACCTGGCCCGTTGCTTGCTGATACACGTGTGACCACCCAGTGTCACGTTGACAACAGCAACTTTTTCAAGAGGTACGCCATGAAATCTCCGCAACGCAAACTCATTTCTGCGGCCATCGCCTTG
>DATNCB010000458.1:0-9759 GCA_035571715.1 Ramlibacter sp. | reverse complement strand
TGGCCGATGCCTGCGCGATGTCGAAGAACTCCTTCGCCTCCGGTGGTGCCTTGCTCGCGATCTCCTTGGACAGCCAGAATTCGCTATCCGTCTGAAGCATCGAGACAGTTGCGTTAGGGAACTTTCTGGTGCCGTTCGGATTGCGGAGGCCGGCTACATGATCGGCGTGCAGATGCGTCAGCACGATCAGGTCCACTTGCTCAGGCCGATAGCCCGACGCGCGAAGGTTCTTGGTCAAATGCCCCAACGTAGGCCCGCCCCAAAACCCGCCGCTGCCGGTGTCGACCAGGATCAGCTGCTTGCCTGTGTTGATCAGAAACGCGGCCACTGTCCCGGCAAGCTTCCCATGCTCCTGGTACTGCCTGGCGGCCAGGGGCTGGATCTCGGCCGGTTGAGCCTTGAGCCAGTGAACATCAAACGTCGTTGTCCCATCCAGCAGCGCCGTGACCTCGAAGGCTCCAACCGTTGTCCGGTAGAAGCCCGCTACCTGCTTCTGTTGGAATGGGGCCGCCGCCTGGCTGGTCGTGCTGGCGACGATGGTCCCGAACCCGAGAACCGCTACGAGGAGCACCACGGGCAGGGTGCTGAGCGTCTTCTTCATGATCGATTCCTTTCGAAAGTTGCTGATTTCAGGCCACGTAGCGCGGTGCCGGTGTGTTGCGCGAGAACTGCCCCGCCATCGTCTTGCGCGCGGCCTCGTAGGCCTGCCAGGACGTGTCGTCGTGCAGCGAGGGGATGGTGACCAGCTCGCCCCGATCGAAGCCGACCAGGGCGGCGTCGACCATCGCCTCCGCCGACATGACGATTTCCTGCGGCAGGTGCTCGACAGGCAGACCGCCCTTGGCCCAGAAGTCCGTCGCCGTCGCGCCCGGCAACACGGCCTGCACGCGCAGGCCCTTGGCGGCGTGTTCGTGGTGCAGCGACTGGCTGAAGGCCATCGCTTCGACCTGGGCACGCTGGGCAGCATCTCCGAGGTCGGCAGCGATGACGTCTACGCGACGGCCGGTCTCGGCGGCGAGCCGTGCCGCCAGCGTTTCGAGTCGCGCGCGATCACGCGCGACCAGGATGAGCTCGTGGCCGCGCCGGGCCAGGCGGTCGGCATAGATGGCGCCGATCCCGGAGGAGGCGCCGGTGATCAGCGCGGTGCCTAGGGAAGAAGCGGTAGCAGTCATCGGAGGGTCCTGAACTTGGGTTTGGACAGCTGCATTCTGGGACCCGATGCGCATGACTCAAATGACGTATATAGTCATGTTTTAGGTCATTCTCTCCAAGGAGCCGACATGCACCGTCTGGGCTATGTGTTGAGCGACGGCTTCCAACTGATGGCGCTGTCCACGCAATCGGTGTTCGAGTTCGCCAACTTTGTTGCCGGCGAGACCTTCTACGAGCTGAGCTGCTACAGCGAGGCGGGCGGCGAAGTCCAGTCGTCGGCCGGCGTGCGCGTGCTGACGCAGCCGCTGCGCTCCTGCACCCAGGCCGACACCTGGTTGGTCACTGGCGTGTTCGACCCGATTGCCGTACCGGCGTCGGAGGGGGTGCGGAAGTTCCTGCGTCGTTCCGAGCGCCATGCGCGCCGCATTGCCGGCCTGTGCACCGGCAGCTTCGTGCTTGCCGAGGCCGGCTTGCTGAACGGGCGCCGTGCGACGACACACTGGTTCTTCGCGCGTGTGATGCAGGCCCGCCACCCGGCGATTCGCGTCGAGGAGGACCGCATCTTCATCATCGACGGCGCCATCTGGACCTCGGCCGGCATGTCGGCCGCGCTGGACTTGGCACTGGCCATGGTCGAGGCGGACCTGGGCGACGCGGTGGCGCGCTCGGTCGCAAAGAAGCTCGTCATGGCGCAACGCCGCTCGGGCGGGCAGTCACAGCACTCGGAGCTGCTGGACCTCGCGCCGAAGTCCGATCGCGTCCAGCAGGCCCTGGACTATGCGCGCGTCCACCTGAAACAGGCCCTTTCCATCGAAGACCTGGCAGAGGTGGCGAGCCTGAGCCCGCGCCAGTTCAGCCGCGTGTTCACGGCCGAGACGGGCCTGTCGCCGGCCAAGGCTGTCGAAGGACTGAGGCTGGAGGCAGCGCGGCTGATGGTCGAGCAGAGCCGCCACCCGCTGGAGGTGGTCGCGCGCGAAACAGGCTTTCGCGACCGGCGCCATCTGCGCGAGGTCTTTGTCAGAAGGTTTGGCATGCCGCCCCAGGCGACGCGGCGCAGCGCTCGCGTCTAGCCAACGCGCTGGTCTGGACGCGCGACTTGCGGACCAAGGGCGTGCCCGACCTGAACCGGCGCGCCGTGCGCGGCGGCAGCACGCGCAGCGCCGTGGTGCTGAGCGAACAGCGCATCGGGCGGCCTGAACGACCCTTCGATCAGATCTCAGGCTGACGCCGAATCAAAAAGGCCCTAAAGGACCGCGATGGCGCAGCCGCCTCGACGTCATGCGTGCATACCTTGGCATGTAGGCGCGGGCACACAGTCACCCGCTGCGCAACTCACGGCGAAGGATCTTTCCCACCGCCGATTTCGGCAGCGCTTCGACGAAGCTGATTCGCCGCGGCACCTTGTAGGCGGCCAGGTTGGCGCGACAGTGGGCCTCGACCTCTTCCGGTGCGAGCGCTTTCTCGCGGGCTACGACAAAGAGGTGCGGGGCTTCGCCCGTTCGAGGATCCGGCATGCCGATGCAAGCACACTCGAGAACGCCCCCCATGCCGGCCACGACCGCCTCGATCTCGTTCGGATAGACGTTGAATCCCGAGACCAGGATCATGTCCTTCTTGCGGTCCACGATGGCGAGACATCCTGTCTCGTCCATCACGACAATATCGCCGGTCCTGAACCAGCCGTCCTCCGTGAAAGCCTTAAGTGTCTCCTCCTCACGTTGCCAGTATCCGGCGAACAGCTGGGGGCCCCGGATCAGGAGCTCGCCGGGCGTCCCCATCGCAACGACCTCGCCGTCCTCGTCCACCACCTTGACGTCGGTCGATGGCACGGGCATTCCTATGCATCCGTTGCGCCCCAGCAGGTTGAAGGTAGCGCTTGGCGACGTTTCCGTCAGGCCGTAGCCTTCGGTGATCTTCGGGCCACCGGCGTCTTCCCAGCGCCGGGCAACCGCCCCCTGGACAGATGCGCCGGCGCCGGTCACAAGGCGTGTGGCAGAGAAGTCGACGTCCTTGAGTGCAGGGTTCTCGACCAATGCATTGAAGAGCGTGTTGACGCCGATCAGCAACTCGAAAGGCCTCCGCCTGAATTCCGCAATCACGGCAGTCGTGTCGCGCGGATTGGGAATCAGGCGGTTCTCCGCGCCGATGGCCATTGCCATCAATGCGATGGCAAGCGGATAGACGTGATAGAGAGGCAACGGCGTGACTACCGAAGCCTCCTCGCCTTCCAGCGAGAACCCCGACCAGCTGCGCAGCTGCGCCAAGCTCGCCAGCACGCTGGCGTGCGTCAGCATTGCGCCTTTCGACACACCCGTTGTGCCGCCGGTGTACTGCAGCAACGCGATGTCGCGAGTATCGATTTCCGCCCGGGTGAGATTCAAACCAGGATCCAGCCCAATGGCGGCGCCAAGGTCGCTGGCGCCGACGACAACGGGCGTCGAGATCACAAGTTCCAGCGCCGTCTGCGGCCTCACTTCGCCAACCGCCGCTGCAAACGGCGCAGCGACCAGGATCGCACGCGCCCCGGAGTCGGCCAGTTGCTGCCCGACTTCGCGCGGCGTGTAGAGCGGATTGACTGTGACCACGATCATCCCTGCACGCAGGACACCGGCGAGGCCGACGAGGTAAGGCAGGCAATTGGGCATCATGAGCGCAACACGGTCGCCTCGGCGCAGTCCCGCTTGCTGGAGACGAGCCGCGAACTGCCTCGACAGCGTGTCGAGCTGGGCGTACGTAAGCTGCTCGCCCAGGCAACTGGCAGCCACCCGCGCCGCGTTTCGCCTGCATGTCTCCTCGATCAAAGACGCCAGGGACTCGCCGTCGCGCACCGAGATCTCACGCGGCACACCTTGCGGGTAATGGCGATACCAGGGCCGATGTTCGATCTGGGCTTCCATCATGACTCCGCTGTGAATCCCGTTTTCTTCACCAGTGGCCCCCAGCGACTGAACTCCTGTCGCTGGCTCTGTGCCATCTGCTCGGGCGTCGACCCTTGGGCGACCAATCCGAAAGTCGCGAGCGAATCGACAACCGTCCTTTCCTTCAACGCTGAGTTGATCGCCGCATTGGCAGTCGCGATGACTGCCGCGGGCGTGCGCGCCGGTGCATAGAAGCCGAACCACTCCTCGGTCGTCAGCTCCGGGAATCCGGCTTCGGCAAGAGTCGGAACGTCGGGCGTGAACGGCGTCCGTTTGGCGCCAGACGTCGCCAGCAGGCGGATTCGTCCGGCCTTGTGATTGGCAAGGGCGTCGCCGGTGGGGGTCAGCGTTGCGGCGATCTGGCCCCCGGCCAGGTCGGTGATCGCGGGGACCGAGCCACGGTAGGGAATTTGCTGCAGCGACACACCTGCCTCGATGCCCATCAGTGCGCCGATGAAGTGAGGCGTCGATCCTGCCCCCGGTGTTCCGTAGCTGGCGAAGCGCGGGTTGTTGCGCAGCCAAGCCAGAAAGTCCTGCAGGGTGCGCACCTCCAGCGGAACCATCGGCCCGACCGCTAAGCCGTGCGTCATCACGGCCCCGATCGACACAGGCGCGAAGTCCCTGAACGGGTCATAGCTCAGCCTTGCGTAGCTATGCGGGTAGATCGCCATGCATGAGAATGGCGTGAGCAGCAGCGTGGAGCCATCTGGCGGTGCGGACTTCACGGCTTCGCAGGCGATGCGGCCTGCCGCACCGATCTTGTTTTCCACGACTGCCGGGTTACGGGTGTACGCACTGCCCGCTATGCGCTCGCCAATCCGCCGGCTCGTCGTGTCGGCGGTCCCACCGGCGGGGAATCCGTTCACGATCTTCACCAGTCCCAGTTCCTGCGCCAGCCCATCGAATGGCGTTATCGCCGCGGTTGCCGTCGCAGCGATCAGGGTTTGCGTAAAGCGACGTCTCGTGTGCATCTTGTCTCCTTGCATGAAAGCGGGCCTCAGCCGAGGGCCTCGCGAACGAAATCGAGCCGGTCCTGCCCGAAGAACATCAAGTCCCCCACGAAGATTGAGGGCGCGCCGAACACGCCACGCTGCACCGCTTCGTCGGTGGTGGAGCGCAGCGCTTCCTTTACCGCCGGATCGGCGGCCAGCGTATCGATCAATGCGGATTCGAAGCCGCCGGCGGCCAGCACCTCGGCGACGACCCGGCGGTCGTTGAGATCGAGCGCGTCCACCCAAAGCGCGCGAAAGAGCGTGTGCAACAGGCGTTCGAACAGCGACGGCTGTGTGCTCTGGATGCCAACCACTGCGCGCATCAGCGTGAGCGTGATGATCGGAAAGTGCGGGTTCGGAGCGAACGGCACCCCATAGCGGCGGGCATGGCGGGCCAAGTCCTCATTTACATAACGGCCTTTGGCGGGAACAGCCGCCGGCGACGCATTGCCCGTGGCCTGGAACACTGCGCCGAGCAGCATCGGCCGGTAGGCAAGTGGCGCGCCGGCCGCGGCGCACAGCGCAGGCAGTTGCGTCCAGGCCAGGTAGGACGCGGGGCTTCCCACGTCGAAGAAGAACTCCACCGACTTTGCCAAGATCAATTCCTCATTGAGTAAACGATCGTTTAGTAAACGGACGATATGTTATTGTTCAGGCCTTGTCAACTGGAGTTCGAAGGAGCCTGTCGTGCGCTATCCCGGCAACCGCAAGGAAGAAACCCGCCAGAAACTGCTGGCCAGCTGCCGGGCAATCGCCAAGGCGGGTGGGTTCGGCACGACAGGGGTCGATGCGCTCATGGGCTCCATCGGTTTGACCGGGGGCGCCTTCTACAGCCACTTCCGGTCGAAGCAGGCGCTGTTCCAGGCCCTGGTGGAAGAAGAGATGGAGAACAGCGTCGCCATGCTGGCTGGCAACGCCGAGTCGCCGCCCGGTCATGTCGCCAAGTGCCTGAGGGACTACTTGAGCAGCTTCCACGCCATGAATCCCGATGTGGGCTGCGTGCTGCCGACTCTGGGTCCCGAGATCGCACGTGCCGGCCCCGAGGTGCGCGGCGCCGTCGAGGAGTCGTTGAAACGGATGCAGAAGAACTGGAGCAAGCGCCTCGGCGACGGCGACGCCGCCTGGGCACTGATTGCACAGTGCGTCGGCGCGCTTGTCGTGGCGCGCGCCGTGGAAAGCGAACGCACGCGCAAGGAAATCCTCGCGTCCAGCCGGCGCTTCCTCGACCAGGCAGTGGGCGACAAGCTATAGCTCCAGGTCATCCGCAACGCCTCTCGTCGCCCCGTCCCGCGAACCTATTGACAGTCCTGCGGTCTATGGATTAACGTTCGTTTAGTAAACGATTCGTTAAGGAACTTGAATGAAATTGAAGGAAGCCCGCGTCGCGCTGGTGATCGGCGCGGGCGATGCAACTGGGGGCGCCATCGCACGGCGCTTTGCCCGCGGCGGGTACACCGCCTGCCTCACCCGGCGCTCGGCAGACAAGCTGCAGCCGCTCATCGAGAGCATTCGCGCCGACGGCCTGCCGGCTTTCGGCTATGGAAGCGATGCGCGCAAGGAAGAAGAGGTCACTGCCCTGTTCGACCAGGTCGAAAGCGAACACGGTCCGGTAGAGGTTCTTGTGTTCAACATCGGGGCCAACGTGCCCGCCAGCATCCTGGAGGAGACGGCGCGCAAGTACTTCAAGATCTGGGAAATGGCGTGCTTCAGCGGCTTCCTCAATGCGCGGGAAGCCGCCCGCAGAATGGTCGGCCGTGGCCGGGGAACCATCCTGTTCACCGGCGCGACAGCTTCACTGCGCGGCTCGATGGGCTTCGCCTCCTTCGCAGGTGCAAAGCACGCACTGCGGGCCCTCGCCCAGAGCATGGCACGCGAACTTGGGCCGAAGAACATTCATGTGGGGCATGTCGTCGTCGATGGTTCGATCGACACAGAATTCATCCGCAGCAGCTTCCCCGATCGCTATGCGCTGAAGGACCAGGACGGCATCCTGAATCCCGAGCACATCGCGGAAAACTACTGGTTTCTGCATAACCAGCCGCGCGACGCCTGGACTTTCGAGCTGGACCTGCGGCCCTATATGGAGCGTTGGTGATGCGGTCCCTGGACCAACTCGCATTGCCCGTGATCGCCGCACCGCTGTTCATCATCAGCAGCCCGAAGCTGGTGATCGAGCAGTGCAAGGCCGGCATCGTGGGTTCCATGCCCGCGCTGAACGCGCGGCCTGCGGCGCAGCTCAACGAGTGGCTGCACGAGATCACCGAGACGCTTGCCGCGTACAACCGCGCGCATCCGGACAAACCGGCTGCACCGTTCGCCATCAACCAGATCGTGCACAAGAGCAACGACCGGCTCGAGCACGACATGGAAATGGTCACTAAGTACAAGGTGCCGATCATCATCACGTCGCTGGGCGCGCGCGTCGACGTGAACGAGGCCATCCACAGCTATGGCGGCGTCGTGCTGCACGACATCATCAACAACACCTTCGCGCACAAGGCGATCGAGAAAGGCGCCGACGGCCTGATCGCCGTGGCGGCGGGCGCGGGCGGACATGCGGGCATCAAGAGCCCGTTCGCCCTGGTGCAGGAGATCCGCCAGTGGTTCAATGGCCCGCTCGCGCTGTCAGGCGCGATCGCCAACGGCGGCGCGGTGCTGGCCGCGCAGGCGATGGGCGCGGACTTCGCGTACATCGGTTCGGCATTCATCGCGACCCATGAAGCGCGCGCGAGCGAGGACTACAAGCATGCGATCGTCGAAGGCACCAGCGACGACATCGTGTACTCGAGCCTCTTCACCGGCGTGCACGGCAACTATTTGAAGAAGTCGATCCGCGCGGCCGGCCTCGACCCGGACAACCTGCCCGAGAGCGACCCCAGCAAGATGAGCTTCGGCGGCGGCGGCGAGGGCAGCAAGCCGAAGGCGTGGAAGGAAATTTGGGGCAGCGGGCAGGGAATTGGTGCCGTTCGTGAAATTGCCAGCACCGCAGCGCTGGTGGAGCGACTGAAGACGGAATACCGCGCGGCCTTGCGGCAGGTCGCCTCGCGGCGTGAGCTCGTACCCGCCTGACTCGACCAGATGGAGCGCCAGTGAACACCCATTCCCACGTCCGAACGGCCCTTGCCATCCTTGCGATGTCGACCACACTGTCATGACACTCGATCAAACGAAGAATGCCCTGCGAGGCGATTGGGTCAGCATCGCGCCAGAAGTGCGGCCGAGCGCGACCAAGAACCCCGATGGGACGCTTCGTCCGTTCTATTTGTCGCGCGAGTTCAAGTATCTGGCTGACGACCGGTTCGAGCTGTCGATCCTCAACTCTGCCGACCCGTACGGAAAGGTGCCGGTTGCCAGAATCCATCTGCGTGGGCACATGCTCTGGAAGGGCGATCACCCTATCGCCACCGGAGCGCAGAAGGTTGACTTCGTGGCTGACGAGGACTACGAGGTCACACCGCTTGCACCGCCCTTCGCCGACTTGCTCAACCGAGCCGCCTCGCAGGGCTATGCGAAGTGGGAAGTCAACGTGCCGCAAAAGGTCTTCGGTAAGGCGTTCGCGCCCTTTGGATTGGTGGAGGGCCGGCACTTCATGGAGTTTGACCTCGTGTACCTCAGGGACGATATGCTGTTCTGGGGCGCCCGCAACATCGACGGGCGCGGGTTCGACAAGGAGGCGAACCGTCCTGCGAACCTTCAGGTTCCGCTCGCACGCAAGCGCTGACCAGCCGCAGCCGGACGGACTGTCGCCACCTCATCCTGCTTTCGCTCCTCCAAACCGGCCGGTCGCGATGGACTCGTTCTGGCCGGAAGTGTGATGGATCCCATGATGGACTCCCATCGCGATTGGCAGCCCTTCTGGCTGTACCCGGTTCGTGATCAACTGGGACTTCCACAGCCGTTCCCGGATGGCTCTCCTAGGGAACGCTACATGTGGCGAGATCTGGAAAGGCGAGCGAAGCTGTTGAACATTCCGTACCGGCGGCCCGAGGTCTATCCATTCAATTCGGTGTCGATCGGCCGGATCGCATTCATCGGGGCTCGGGAAGGGTGGTGCCGTGGATTCACCGAGACGGCGTTCCGGCTGCACTGGACCGAGGGCGTGCTGATGACAAGTGCAGACAATGTTGCCGCAGCGCTGGCGAGCGTGGTCAGGACATAGGCCGCGTCCAGTCGCTCGCCTCTTCGCCCGAGATCAAAGAGGCGTTCAAGCAGCAGGCGAGTCGGGCACTCGAGCGAGGCATCTTCGGCGCGCCCAGCTTCGTCGTTGCCAAGGAGCTGTTCTGGGGTGACGATAGGTTGGAAGACGCCATCGCCTTCGCGAGGAGCAAGACCACCTGAGCTGCGAATGGTGGCTTTCGGGCCATAAGCGGCTCCGCACGAAGGCCCGCTTGGGGCAAGCCCAGTCCCGCCTGGCGCTCGTTTGACTGTGTACTTATCTGCTGCGAAGCGGTAGCATCGCGACGAAATTCGCGGTCACGCGGACTGAAGGGAGAGGGAGATGCCAGCCCAGGGGTTCCGTAAGGCTTCGCCCGCCAGATTCCTCGGCTCAACTCCAACGTTCGATGCCATTGGAGCCACTATGAAAAAGGCAATCCTGACCCTCGCGTTGCTCTTCCTGGCCCTGGCCGCCTACCTGGCTCTGTGGCCCGTACCGATTCAACCGGTGGGTTGGAATGCGCCGGCCGCACCAGGCTACA
>DATNCB010000457.1:0-3843 GCA_035571715.1 Ramlibacter sp. | reverse complement strand
TCTTTCATTGGGGTCCTCCGGTCGCCGCGACCATCGGGGCGGCAGCACCGGTAGCGACATGGTCGTGCCCGAGGTAAGCCTCGATCACCTTTTCGTTCTTCTGGACGTCGGCGGGCGTGCCCTCGGCGATCTGCTTGCCGTAGTCCAGCACGGTCACGCGGTCGCACAGGCCCATCACCAGCTTCACGTCGTGTTCGATCAGCAGGATGGTGCGGTTGTCCTTGCGGATCCGGTCGATCAGCTGGCGCAGCAGGATCTTTTCGGTCGCGTTCATGCCGGCCGCCGGTTCGTCCAGCGCGATCAGCTGCGGGTCGGTCGCCAGGGCTCGGGCAATCTCCAGCCGCCGCTGGTCGCCGTACGGAAGGGTGCGGGCCTTGAAGTCGGCGTACTTGCCGATGCCCACATAATCGAGCAGCTCCATCGAGCGTTTGGCGATCGCGGCCTCCTCCGACCTGAAACCGGGCGTGCGGAAGATGGCGCCCAGCAAGCCCGAGTGGGTGCGGATGTGGCGCCCCACCATCACGTTTTCGAGCGCGGTCATTTCGGCGAACAGGCGGATGTTCTGGAAGGTGCGCGCAATGCCGGCCTTGGCCACTTCGTGCACCGCCGAGGGCACATAGGGCTTACCCGCCAGCTCGAAGCTGCCGCTGTCCGGATGGTACAAGCCGGTGAGGACGTTGAAGAAGGTGGTCTTGCCGGCGCCGTTGGGGCCGATCAGGCCGTAGACCTGGCCGCGTTCGATGTTGATGCCCACGTCGCTGAGGGCCTGCAGGCCACCGAAGCGCTTGGAAACGCCGGAGACGCGAAGTACTGTATCTGCCATGCTTGCCTCAGTCGGTTGGGGACAGAGCTGACGGCTTCAGCGCTGCGGCCGGCGTCGCGTCGGTCGGTTTCGTCTGCAGCGACTTGCCGTGCTCGGGTGTCGGCCAGAGGCCGCGCGGGCGCCACAGCATCACGATGATCATGGCCAGCGCGATGAGCAGCTGGCGCAGGATGGCCGCGTCCAGGCGACCCTCGGTCATGTTCTGCAGCGGCCCGGCGACGTAGCGCAGCACCTCGGGCAGCGCCGACAGCAGCACGGCGCCCAGTACCACGCCCGGCAGGTGGCCGATGCCGCCCAGCACGACCATCGCGACGATCATGATCGATTCCGTCAGGCTGAATGACTCGGGCGAGACGAAGCCCTGGAACGCCGCGAACATCGAGCCCGACACGCCACCGAACGTAGCTCCCATGCCGAAGGCCAGCAGCTTCAAGTTACGGGTGTTGATGCCCATGGCCTTGGCGGCGACTTCGTCCTCCCGGATCGCCATCCAGGCCCGGCCGATGCGAGAAAGCTGAAGACGATGGCAGATCATGATGCTGAACAGGACCAGTGCCAGGAACAGGTAGTAATACAGCGAGACCGAGGCGATCTCGAATCCCATGAGCTCGATCGGGCGGCCAAGGTTCAGGTTGAAGAAATGCAGCGAATCGATCTGGTTCAGGCCCTTGGGGCCATTGGTGATGTTGACCGGATTGTCCAGGTTGTTCAGGAACACCCGAATGATTTCGCCGAAACCGAGCGTGACGATCGCCAGGTAGTCGCCCCGCAGCTTGAGTGTTGGTGCACCGAGCAGGATGCCGAAGATACCCGCCAGCGCCGCCCCGGCCGGAATGACGATCCACAGCGGCATGTGCAGGCCGGCGGGGAACGCGGCACCGATCGACTCGAAGGTGTCAGTCAGATGCGGCGAGGCCAGCAGCCCGAACATGTAGGCACCCAGCGCGTAGAAAGCGACATATCCCAGGTCGAGCAGACCCGCATAACCCACGACGATGTTCAGGCCCAGCGCCAGCAGCACATACAGCAGCGCCGAGTCCAGGATGCGCACCCAGGCGTTGCCGCCCTGCTGCAGGATGAGCGGCAGGATCAGCAATATCAGCGCGCCGACCGCGATGACGACGTACTTGTTTTGCCGGTTGATGAAGTCCATCATGATTATTTCCTCAGGCCCGGTCCGCCACGCGCTCGCCCAGCAGCCCCGAGGGCCGCAGCGTCAGCATGAAGATCAGCACGATGAAAGCGAAGATGTCGGAGTAGTGGCTGCCCAGGACGCCACCGGTCACCACTCCGATGTAGCCGGAGCCGATCGATTCGATCAATCCAAGCAGGATGCCGCCCACCACCGCGCCGGCCAGGTTGCCGATGCCGCCGAACACGGCCGCGGTGAACGCCTTCAGGCCGGGCAGGAACCCCATGGTGTGCTGCACCGTTCCGTAGTTCGACGCGTACATCACGCCCGCAATCGTCGCCAGAATGGCGCCGATCACGAACGTCGCGGAGATCACCACGTCGGGTTTGACGCCCATCAGCGCGGCGACGCCCGGGTTCTCCGCCGTGGCGCGCATGGCGCGGCCAAGCTTGGTGTAGTTGACCAGGTACATCAGCGTTGCCAGCGACACGACGGTCAGGCCCAGGATCATGATCTGGGTGACGGTGATCACCGCGCCGCCGATCTCGAACGGAATCGGCGGCAGCATCGTCGGATAGGGCTTGTAGTTCGGCTTGAAAATGATCATGGCCAGCGTCTGCAGCAGGATCGACATGCCGATGGCGGTGATCAGGGGCGCGAGCCTGGGGCTGTTTCGCAGCGGCTTGTAGGCCACTTTCTCGATCGTGAAGTTGAGCACCGACGCGACGATGCAGGAAATCACCAGCGCGATTGCGAGGACGAGCCAGCCGGGCCAGTCAGGCACGGCCTCCTTCATGTTGACGATGATCGCCCAGCTGGTGAGCGCGCCGATCATCAGCACGTCGCCATGGGCGAAGTTGATCAGGTTGATGATGCCGTACACCATGGTGTAGCCCAAGGCTATCAAGGCGTACATGCTGCCGAGAATCAGACCGTTGATGATCTGCTGCAGCAAAATATCCATAGAGCGTTCTCCGTTCGTGCCACCGGATTGTCCAGACCGAATGGTCTTGTGAACCACCCGCTGCCACCCATCAAAAAAACCCGCCAAAAAGTGCTCATGGGCGGGTTTGCGTAGGCGATTGTAGCCACCCGGCCGGATAGCAAAAATGCGCCGGTGACGGGGGTTTACCCTGGAGCCGATGCCCGCAGCGGGGGTTTTGCGGTCCCATCAGCCTTGCTGATCGTTCTTCTTCTTGAGCTCATCCAGCTTTTGCGCGATGCGGATTTCCAGTCCGCGGTCCACCGGCCGGTAGAACTGCGGCGCGGTCATGCCTTCCGGGAAATAGTTTTCGCCGGCCGCGAAGCCGCCTTCCTCATCGTGGGCGTAGCGGTAGTTCTTGCCGTAGTCGAGCTCCTTCATCAACTTCGTAGGCGCATTGCGCAGGTGCAGGGGCACCGGCCGGGTGCCGTCCTTGCCGATGAATGCCTTGGCTTCGTTGAAGGCCTTGTAGACCGCATTGGATTTGGGCGCCACCGCAAGGTAGACGACGCATTGCGCCAGCGCCAGCTCGCCCTCGGGCGTGCCCAGCCGCTCGTAGGTCTCCGCCGCATCCAGGGCGATGCGCAGGGCGCGCGGGTCAGCCAGGCCGATGTCTTCGGTGGCCATGCGGATGAGGCGGCGCGCCATGTAGCGCGGATCGGCCCCGCCGTCGAGCATGCGCATGAACCAGTAGAGTGAAGCGTCCGGGTCCGAGCCGCGCACCGATTTGTGCAGCGCGCTGATGGTGTCGTAGAACTGCTCGCCGCCCTTGTCGTAGCGGCGCATGCGCTCGCCCAGCACCTTGAGCAGCCACTCGTCCGTGACCTCGTCGCGCTTTTCCTTCCTGGCCGCAACCGCCAGCGTCTCCAGCGTGTTGAGCAGCCGCCTCGCATCGCCGTCGGCGTA
>DATNCB010000456.1:0-1617 GCA_035571715.1 Ramlibacter sp. | reverse complement strand
CTGCTGCGCGGCCACGGGCCTTGACTGCGGACGTCGCTACAGGCGCAGCCAGGGCGTCCCGGTCTCCTCGGCCTGCGCCTTGGCCAGCGTGTCCAGAAAGCCGTCGCACCACCAGTGCACGTCGCGGCGGCGGATGGTCGCCATCAGCGCCTGGTGCCGGGTGCGGCGCTCTTCCACCGGCATCTGCAGCGCCAAGTGGATGGCATTGGCCGTGGCCTCGATGTCGTACGGGTTGACCAGGAGCGCTTCCCTCAGTTGTTCAGCGGCGCCGGCGAACCGCGAAAGGACCAGCACGCCGGGGTCCTCCGGGTCCTGCGCCGCCACGAACTCCTTGGCCACCAGGTTCATGCCATCGCGCAGCGGTGTCACCAGCGCTACGCGGCTGGCGCGAAACAGGCCCGGCAGGCGGGTGCGCGCCACGGTGCGGTGCATGTAGCGCACCGGCATCCAGTCGAGCTCGCCAAAGTTGCCGTTGATGGAACCGCACAGGCTTTCCAGCTCGTGCAGGATCTCGTTGTAGGCGCTGACATCTTCACGGCTGGGCGACGCGATCTGGATCAGCGTCGCGCTGTTGTGGGTGTCGGGATACCGCTGCAGCATGTCGCGGAAGGCCCGCATCCGCTGCGGCAGGCCCTTCGAATAGTCGAGCCGGTCGACGCCTACCAGCAGCTTGCGGCGGGAGTATTCGCGCCGCATGCGCTGGTACATGTCCCGCCCCTCGGGCGCTTCAGCCAGCGCGGTGAATTCCTCCACGTCGATGCCGATCGGAAAGGCCCCCGCCTGCACCGTCCGGTTGAAGGCGCGCCACCGTCCGTCGCCCAGGTTCTGCGCGTGGGCCTCAGCCTCGACGTAGCTGCAAAAGTGCGAATGATCGGCCTTGCTCTGAAAGCCGACCAGGTCATAGGCGAACAACGCGCGGATCAGCCAGTCATGTCCCGGGATCGCCGCCAGGATCAGCGGCGGCGGCAGCGGGATGTGCAGGAAAAAACCGATCCGCTGGTCGCAGCCGAGCGCCCGCAGTTCCGCCGCCAGCGGGATCAGGTGGTAGTCGTGCACCCAGATGATGTCGTCCTCGCGCAGCAGCGGAAGGAGCTTGCGCGCAAACAGCTGGTTCACGCGCCGGTAGCCCGCGATGTAGCCGGCATCGAAGTCGGCCAGGTCCAGCCGGTAATGGAATACGGGCCACAGCACGCCGTTGGAATAGCCCAGGTAATAGGCGTCGTGGTCTTCGCGGCTCAGGTCCAGTGTCACCAGCTTCACGGGTCCGGCCTGCTGGGTGTGCAGCTTGCCCTCGCCGGGCTTGCCGCCGGCCGCGGCCTCGACGATCTTGCCGCTCCAGCCGAACCAAAGGCCGCCGGTGTTGTTCAGGACCTCGGCCAGCGCCACCGCCAAGCCGCCTGCCGCAGTCTTGCGCGGATCCGCCACGCGATTGGAGACGACGACCAGGCGCGGCATGACGATCCTTTCTAGATGACCGTGTCCCAGGGTGCCGACAACCGCACCGCCGCATTGATCAGCCCGACCATCGAATAGGTCTGCGGGAAGTTGCCCCACATCTCGCCGCTGACCGGATGGGTGTCCTCCGACAGCAGGCCCAGCGGATTGCGGCTCTTGAGC
>DATNCB010000455.1:0-4744 GCA_035571715.1 Ramlibacter sp. | reverse complement strand
ATGGGCGATAGAAATGCCCTGTGTTAGGGACATTCCCTGAGCGCTGCACCGCACAATACTTGTACTCTGCCCGCTGTTGTTTCACTAGGAGATTTCATGAAATTCGCGCTCAAAGTTGTCGCTTTATCCACCCTGATGGCGGTGTCCGGCGTTGCTCTCGCCCAGAAGGGTGAAACCGTCCGGATCGCTTTCATGGACCCGCTGTCGGGTCCCTTCGCGAACGTGGGCCAGAACCAGCTCAAGAGCTGGCAGTTTGTGGCCGAACGCTTGTCCGGCGCCAAGAATCCCGCAGGCGTGAAGTTTGAGGTCGTGGGCTTCGACAACAAGGGCTCGCCCCAAGAGAGCCTGAACACTCTCAAGGCCGCGATCGACCAGGGCTTTCGCTATGTGACGCAGGGCAACGGCTCGGGCGCGGCGACCGCGATCCTGGAAGCAGTCGCCAAGCACAACGAGCGCAACCCCGGCAAGGAAGTCGTGTACCTGAACTACGCGGCCGTGGATCCCGCGCTCACCAACGAGAAATGCGATTTCTGGCATTTCCGTCTGGACGCCGACACCAGCATGAAGATGGAGGCCTTGACCTCCTTCATGAAGGACCAGCCGAAGGTCAGCAAGGTCTACCTGCTCAACCAGAACTACTCTCACGGCCAACAGGTCGCCAAATACTTCAAGGATGCGATCGCTCGCAAGCGCCCCGACGTGAAGGTCGTGGGCGAAGACCTGCACCCGATCGGGCAGGTCAAGGACTTCTCACCGTATGTCGCCAAGATCAAGCAATCAGGTGCCGACACGATCGTCACCGGCAACTGGGGGCAGGACCTGACGCTGCTGGTCAAGGCGCTGAACGACGCCGGCCTGAAGATCCCGATGTACACCTACTACGCCGGCGTGACCGGCACGCCCACCGCGCTGGCTGCCGGCGGCGACAGCGAGGTGTACGTGGTGGCCTATGGCCATGCCAACCATCCCGGCGAGCTGGGCCAGATGGGCGCCGACTTCAAGAAGAAGTTCAACGACGACTACTACACCTTCGCTACCTTGAACGGCATCGATTTGCTGGCGTCAGCCATGGCCAAGGCCAAGTCGACCAACCCGGTGCAGGTCGCCAGGGCGATGGAGGGCCTCACGGTCAAGAGCTTCGCCGGCGACGTGACGATGCGCGCGTCGGACCACCAGCTGCAGCAGAGCATGTTCATTACGAAGTGGCAAAAGGCAGACAAGAAGTACCCGTACAGTGTGGAGAACACGGGCTACACCTTCGTGCCGATCAAGCAGATGGATCCGTATGTTTCGAGTACGCCCACCAGCTGCCAGATGAAGCGGCCGTCGTCCTCTTCCTGACGCGCCACCAGTATCAACGCCGGGTGGCGCTCCGCCTGCCCGGCGTTTTCCTTTTCGACTGCTCGTCTCATCGGTTCACCTACTTCAATCCAAGCACGATATGGAGTTTTTCACCATCTCGCTCCTGAACGGAGTCAGCTATGGGCTGCTCCTGTTCATGCTGAGCTCGGGCCTGACGCTGATCTTCAGCATGATGGGCGTGCTGAATTTTGCCCATGCCAGCTTCTACATGCTGGGGGCGTACTTCGCCTACACCGTCAGCCAGGTGGTCGGCTTCTGGCCGGCGCTGGTCGTGGCGCCGCTGCTGGTTGGACTGCTGGGCGCCGGCTTCGAAAAGTACTGCTTGCGCCGCGTGCACAAGTTCGGCCACGTGCCGGAACTGCTAATCACGTTCGGGCTGTCGTTCATCATCCTGGAGATGGTCCAGCTGATCTGGGGTACCGGTTCGGCCGACTACCGTGTGCCCAGCGCGCTGGAGGGGCCGCTGTTCACGTTGTACGGAACCCAGTTCCCGGCCTACCGCGGTTTCATGATGCTGGTGGCGGTGCTGATGCTCATCGCCATCTGGCTGCTGCTTACGCGCACCCGAATCGGTCTGGTGATCCAGGCGGCGTTGTCGCATCCGGAAACGGTCGAGGCGCTGGGCCATAACGTGCCGCGCGTGTTCATGCTGGTGTTCGGCGGCGGCGCCGCATTGGCGGGCCTGGCCGGAGTCATCGGCGGCAACGCCTTCGTGACCGAACCGGGCATGGCGGGCGCGGTCGGACCCGTGATCTTCGTGGTGGTGGTGGTGGGCGGCATGGGGTCACTGTCGGGGGCGTTCGTCGCTTCGCTTCTCATCGGGGTCATCCAGACCTTCGCGGTCGGAACCGACAGCTCACTGCTGGGCGCGGCGGCCTCGGCCGGTTTCGACATCACTCCGCAGACCTTTGGCTATGCCCTGTGGAAGCTCAAGATCAGCCAGATCGCGCCGATCCTGCCGTACATGTTCCTGGTCCTGATGCTGATCTTCCGGCCCAAGGGCCTGCTCGGAACGAGGGAGGGCTAGCACCATGAGCGCAATCTCCCATGAGATCGAGCGTGCCCGCTCCGCCGGCGCTGCCGCTTCGGCCGGCACGAGCTATTACGAGTTCAGGCCGTACAACATCGGGCGCTGGATCATCTGGGGCCTGTTCGCGCTGATCCTGCTGGTGGCGCCGCTGGTGTTCAGGAGCAGCCTGGCGCAGACCATGCTCAGTCAGATGGGCATCGCGATCATCGTTTGCCTGTCGTACAACATGCTGCTGGGGCAGGGCGGCATGCTCAGCTTCGGCCATGCCGTGTATTCGGGCCTGGGATCGTTCCTGGCCATCCATACACTCAACCTGGTCAGCAAAGGCGGCCTGCCGCTGCCGGTCAGCCTGGTGCCCATAGCTGGGGGGCTGGCGGGCATGCTGTTCGCCGTAATGTTCGGCTGGGTCACCACCAAGAAGGCCGCCACGCCCTTCGCCATGATCACGCTGGGCATCGGCGAGCTGGTCTGGGCCATGTCGCTGATGTTCCCGGAATTCTTCGGTGGCGAGGGCGGCGTTTCCAGCAACCGCGTCACCGGCCCGGCGCCGCTGGGGATCACGTTCGGGCCGCAGATCCAGCTTTACTACCTGATCGCGGTCTACACCTTCGTGTGCACGGCGCTGATGTACGCCTTCACCCGCACGCCGCTGGGCCGCATGCTCAACGCCGTGCGCGACAACCCCGAGCGGGTCGAGTTCGTCGGGTACGACACGCAGAAGGTGCGCTACATCGCCTTCATCATCGCGGCCTTCTTCGCCGGCATTTCGGGCGGTCTGGCGGCGCTGAATTTCGAGATCGTGACTTCCGAGGTGGTGAGCGGGCCGCGCTCCGGCGCCTACCTCCTGTTCACCTTTCTGGGCGGGGCCACCTTCTTCTTCGGACCGATCATCGGCGCGATCCTCATGGTCCTGGCGTTCGTGCTGCTGTCGGAACTGACCAAGGCTTGGCTGCTGTACCTGGGACTGGTGTTCCTGTTCATGGTGATGTATGCGCCCGGCGGCATTGCCAGCCTGATCATGATGAATCTGCGGGTGGCGGCGTTCGGGCGGCTGAAGGAGCTTTGGGTCAGCTATCTGGCGCTGGCCGTGACGGCGCTGATCGTGCTGCTCGGTGCGGCGGCAATGATCGAGATGGTCTATCACCTCAAGCTCAATGCCGCTCTCGGCCCCGAGCTCCACTTCCTGGGCGTCACCCTGAACGCCGAGGGCCTCAATAGCTGGTTCGGCTCGGTCTTCGTCATGCTCACCGGCCTGGGCCTGTTCGAAGTGACGCGCCGCCACTTCGTGCGGCAATGGGGCGAGATCCAGGAATTCATCGAGAAAGAGATGAAGCGCAGGGAGTCGCTATGAGCGCCGTGCCGGACAGCATCTCGCGCGCCGACATCCCGTACTCCGCGAGGACGGGCGCCAGTTCGGTGTCACAACTGGGCGCCATGCCGCCCTACGCGCTGGAATTGAAAGACCTGCGCAAGAGCTTCGGCAAGACCGAGATCATCCGCGGCGCGAGCCTGGCCGTGAACGCGGGCGAGCGGATCGCCGTGATCGGGCCGAACGGCGCCGGCAAATCCACATTGTTCAACCTCATCAGCGGCCGCTTCGCACCTACCAGCGGCGAAGTGCTGCTCAACGGTCACCGGATCGACGGCAAGCGGCCGTTCGAGATCAACCGCCTGGGGCTATCGCGCAGCTTTCAGATCACCAATATCTTCCCCAAGCTCAGCGTGTTCGAGAACCTGCGCTGCGGCGTGCTCTGGAGCCTGGGCTACCGGTACACGTTTCTCAAGTTCCTGGCCGGCCTGCACGACGCGAACGAACGGGCTGAGCAGTTGCTCGACATGATCAAGCTCCACCGCAAGCGCGACGTACTGGCGATCAATCTGACATACGCCGAGCAGCGGGCGCTAGAAATCGGCATCACCATCGCCGGGGGTGCCAACGTGATCCTGCTGGACGAACCCACGGCCGGCATGAGCAAGAGCGAGACGCGCCGCTTCATCGATCTCATCAAGGAAGTCACTGTCGGCAAGACGCTGCTGACGGTGGAACACGACATGGGCGTGGTGTTCGGCTTGGCCGACAAGATCGCAGTGGTCGTCTACGGCGAGGTGATTGCGTTCGATCGGCCCGAGGCCGTGCGCGCGAACGCCCGCGTGCAGGAGGCCTATCTCGGCTCCCACGTCGCCGACGCGCAGGTGGGAGCCCGCTGATGTTGACAATCGAAAACCTCCACGCGTTCTATGGCAAGAGCCATGTGCTGCATGGTGTCGAGTTCGCCGTGGGTGCGGGCGAGATCGTCGCGCTGCTCGGCCGCAACGGATCGGGCCGCTCGACCACGGCCAAGGCGATCATGG
>DATNCB010000454.1:0-3717 GCA_035571715.1 Ramlibacter sp. | reverse complement strand
CCGCTGAACTGAACACCACAGCGATAACGAAGCCCAGGGAGAAGTAGCGCATGTTCGACTCCTTGAAAGGATTGCGGAAGCGGCCGAAAAACGCAGTGTAGGCGCGTCCCGCCGCTCGTGCACAAGGAGCCGTTTGAGGCGCTTTACTGTCGAGCTTTCGCGGCTGCCGCTCAGATCAGAGCGCGCGCCGCCCGCTGATGACTCGCAACAGGACGACGACGATCGCGACCACAAGCAGCACGTGGATAAGACCTCCCGCGGTGAACGAGGTGACCAGTCCAAGCGCCCACAGGATCAGCAGGACGACGGCAATGGTGTAGAGCATGATTTTTCCTTCAAGTGTTCGGTAATTCAATGGCCGGCGGGGTTAGCCCCGCCGATGAGCATGATGTTGTCGCCGGCACGCCATTTGGCCTGGCTTGCATCGCTGATCAGGCGGATCGATCCATCGCGCAACCGCACGGTGAATTCGTAGCTTGCGGGCGCGTCGCCCGCCGCATCGACGCGCCGGATCGCCTGGACCACACCGCACGCTGCGCACCGGGCCCGCGAGTGCGCCTTGACCGTGGGCGCGCCCATGGGCGCCGCCGCTTCAGGCACCGGTTCCTGCGCGATCACGAGCCGCTGCGCATGTTGCGGTGCGTCGTCCAGCCAGGTGGCGATGGGCACGTTCGCCATCGCCACCGTGCTGAACACGATGACGGTTGCGATAAATGGCAAGGCTCCGGGGGGTAATGAACGAGTCATCTCAGGTCCTTGCTGTTTTGAGAACGGCTAGTTCTGGCCCGGAGCGACCGGCCGGGAGAGTTCGCGCAGGACGCCGCCCTGCTGGGCGCTTCCGCTGGTCACGCCTTCTCCCTGCATCCGTCGCGCGCAATCCTCGCGATCGGCCGCCGGCAGTGCGTCGCAGCGGACCATCCGGTTGCTCCCCATTTCGCGGGCGTTGGTAGTTCCCAGGTTGTTACGCCGGGCTTCGCCCAATGCGGCACCGGCCTCCTTGAGGCAGGTTGCACGGTCCTGGTTGGATTGGCCGCTCAGGCATACCGCGCGCTCCTGGCTGTACCGCTGTTGCGCCTCGGACATGGCGCCCGCCGACGCAGTGCCGGCAGCGAGCAGGCCGAACGTCGCGGCCAGGGTCAACGCGACTGAATGCGAAAAGATCTTCATGAGGTACTCCTTGGGTTGTGAGGGCCGACGCCGGCCCATGTGGGGCCGCGCGTCGCCGCGGGTCTATCGCTTGGTGCCGACCTGGTTGCCGATCACGCCGCCAATCGCGGCACCGCCGACGGTTCCGATGGCGCTGCCGCCCGTGAGAACCGCTCCGCCCACCGCGCCGATGCCGGCGCCGACGGCGGTGTTCTGGTCACGCTGGGACATGCCCGCGCAACCACTCAAGCCCATCACCGCTGCCAGGGTCAGCGCTCCCGCTACGGACGCGGCTCTCACTTGAGCCTCATATCGTTGCCAACCGACGAGACACCATTGATGCCTTGCGCGACCTGAACGGCACGGTCGATGTTGGCCTGCGAGCGCACGAAGCCGCTCAACTGAACGCGGCCCTTGAAGGTTTCGACGTTGATTTCCATCGACTTGAGCGACGCTTCGTTGAAGATCGCGGCCTTCACTGAAGTGGTGATGGCAGCGTCGTCGATGTACTGGCCGGTGCTCTCGTGTTTTTGCGTCGAGGCGCAACCCGCCAAGGCGGTCAAGGCGACTGCGGCGACGAGGACTGATACGCGACTGAATTTGTTCATGGTGAATGTTCTCCAGATAATCTCGATGGACAGCCCGGCGAAATCTCGGCGGGATGGCTGACAGAGTCAACACACGCAGAGTGCGCGCCGCCCAATGCATGGTCTGTGCGCTGGCGTACCCATGGGCGGACAGGCGTGTAGGCGAAAGTCGCTTCCTCGCTTATGTGCGCGTGCGCACAGACACACCGTTTGCAAACGCGCACCGTGCACCCAAGGCCCGTTTCCAGGCTCTTCATTCAAGGCGCAAGCCGCACATATTCAGTCTGGTCCCTTCTTCTCGTTTATTCCTGTGGGTGAATGCAAAGCGCATTACGGGCCAGGAACGCGTCTCTCACTGGAGAACTCAATGAACCGGAAACTTCAAGCCGCGCTGGCGGTAACAGCACTCATCGTGGCCACCCACGCAGCGGCGCAGGTCACCTTCTACGAAGGCGAGGGCTTCCGCGGCCGCGCATTCACCACGAACACGCGGGTCGGCGACTTCGGCCGCTTTGGGTTCAACGACCGCGCCTCCTCGGTGGTCGTGGACAGCGGCCGCTGGGAAGTCTGCGAGAACAACCGCTTCGAGGGCCGTTGCGTGGTGCTGCGGCGCGGCAGCTACGACTCCTTGCGCGCCCTGGGCATGGAAAACAGCATCTCCTCGGTGCGGCCCGTCGACAACCGCAGGCGTTACGACAACGAGATCGCGGCCGCGCCCGAGGCGCCGGACTATGCCTGGCGCCGCCGTGCCAACGAGCGCGTGTTCGAAGCGCCGGTGACGTCGGTTCATGCAGTGATGGGCGCGCCGAACCAGCATTGCTGGGTCGAGCGCCAGCAAGTCTCCGATAACGGCAACCGCAACGTGGGCGGCACCATCGCCGGCGCGCTCATCGGCGGCGTCCTGGGCCACCAGGTCGGCGGCGGAACGGGCAAGGACCTTGCCACCGTGGGCGGCGCGGTGGCCGGCGGCGTGATCGGCTCCAACGTCGGGCGCAATGGCGAAACCACCAGCCAGGACGTTCGCCGCTGCGAGAACACCACCAGCGGCACACCCGCCTACTGGGACGTGACGTACAACTACCGCGGCCAGAATCACCAGCTGCAAATGACGCAGGCCCCGGGCGCCACCATCTCGGTCAACCGCGACGGCGAACCGAGACAGTAAGACTGCGTTGGCAGGAATGAGAAAGCGGCCCTCGGGCCGCTTTTCCTTTGTTGCACTCGCGCTGCGCATCCGCAACGCGACTATCGCGCGAACCTCTAGCGGGTTCCGTTCACTTCGACCTCGACCCGGCGATCCGGCTGCAGGCAAGCGATCAGCGCGGGAGTGGGCTTGCTGCCCTTGCAATCTTCGGGCTTTGTCACGGGTTTCGCCTCGTCCAGGCCGGTGGCTGCGATCTTGTTGGCGTCGACGCCGCCGGATTGCACGAGGTAGGCGCTGACGGCTTCTGCCCGGCGTGTCGACAGTTTCAGGTTATAGGCTTTCGAGCCCAACCGGTCAGCGTGCCCGGTGACCTGGATATAGTGGTAGCTCAAGCCGCGCAAATCCACGGCCAGCTTGTCCAGCGCCTGCCTGCCCGTGGGCTTCACCACCGACTTGTCGAAGTCGAACAGCGAATCCGCGGAGAGTGATATGCGCATCGGCACCGGCGGCGCAGCCGGCGGCGGAGCCGGTGACGCAGCCGGCGCAGCCACGATTACCGGCGCGGGCGCAGCAGCCACGAATACCGGCTCCGGCGCGGCGGCACGCACTGGCTGTGCCTTGGCACCGAAGCGGTAGATCAGGCCGACCGAAAACAGGTCGGCATGGCCCTTGTTGCCTACTGCATCCTTGAGCCCATAACGCTCGGCCTCCGCGCGTACCGCCAGCGAGTCGTTGATGTCGTACATCAGGCCCAGGCCGAACTTCGCGTTCGTGCTGCGCTGGCTGGGGTTGGCGTTGGCAAAGGGCAGCCGGGCCGCCCCCGTCGCGCTGAAGCCGTCG
>DATNCB010000453.1:0-4718 GCA_035571715.1 Ramlibacter sp. | reverse complement strand
CGCCTGGTCCGCGCGCTCATCCTGCGGCGCGTCGCGCTGATCCAGGCCGGCGCGACCGGGCCGGTGCTGATCGGCCAGCCGCAGTCGGCCGGTGTGATGCGCCTGCAAAGTTTTCTCAACCGCAACGGTTATCCGCATCATGTGCTGGACGTTGCGCAAGACGCCGATGCCGCCGCGCTGCACCAGCAGTACGGTGCGGCCGCGGGCGAGGTGCTGACGGTCTGCCCCGATGGGTCCGTGCTGCTCAACCCGACGGAAACCGAACTTGCCCGCTGCATCGGCATGGTGGACACGGTCGACCACGACGAGCTGTTCGATGTGGTCGTGGTGGGGGCCGGCCCGGCAGGCCTGGCGACCGCCGTGTACGCCGCATCGGAAGGCTTGCAGGTGCTGGTGCTCGACTGCAGGGCGTTCGGCGGGCAAGCCGGCGCCAGTGCCCGAATCGAAAATTACCTGGGTTTTCCTACCGGCATCTCGGGCCAGGCCCTGGCCGGCCGCGCCTATGTGCAGGCCCAGAAGTTCGGTGCCCAGATGCTGATACCGGCGCAGGTCAAGTCGCTGGACTGCGGCCGCACAAGCGCTGACGGCGAACTGCGTCTCACGCTCACGGACGGCCGGCGCCTGCGTGGCAGGACGGTGGTGATAGCCAGCGGCGCGCGCTACCGCCGGCCCGCCGTGCCGCGCCTCGCCGAATTCGAGGGCAGGGGTATCTGGTACTGGGCCTCCGCGCTGGAAGCAAGAATGTGCAGCGGAGCCGAGGTGGCCCTGGTGGGCGGCGGCAACTCGGCCGGGCAGGCCGCCGTGTTCCTGTCCCAGCACGCGGCCAAAGTCAACATGCTGGTGCGCGGCCCCAGCCTGGCGGCCAGCATGTCGCGCTACCTGATCGACCGGATCGAGGCCACGCCCAACATCGAACTGCGGCCGCACACCGAACTCACCCAATTGCATGGCGACCCGGCGGAAGGCCTTGTCGCCGTGACGTGGCGCGAGCACCAGAATCGCGTCGAGCGGCAAATGGCGCTGCGCAATGTGTTCCTGTTCGTGGGGGCGGAGCCCGAAACGCAGTGGCTGCGGGGCTGCGGCGTGGCGATCGATTCGAACGGCTTCGTGCTGACGGGCGAGCAGGCCGCGGCGCCTGGCCGAAGCCGCATGACCGCGGCGCTGGAGGCCAGCGTCCCGGGCGTGTTCGCCGTGGGCGATGTGCGCAGCGGCTCGATCAAACGTGTCGGTGCGGCGATCGGCGAAGGCGCCGCAGCCGTGTCGATGATCCATCAGCGCCTCGCGACCACGAATCGCGCCGGTGCGGCGGCTTGACGAGCGCGCCATGGCAGACCCACTCGATCAACTTTGCATCGACACCATCCGCTTCCTGTCCGTGGACGCGGTGCAGAAGGCCAACAGCGGCCATCCGGGGTTGCCGCTGGGGGCCGCGCCGATGGCCTACACCTTGTGGACGCGCTATCTCAAGTGCAATCCGCGCAACCCGCTCTGGGCCGACCGCGACCGCTTCGTGCTGTCCGCCGGGCACGGCTCGATGCTGCTCTACGCGCTGCTGCACCTGAGCGGCTACGACCTGCCGCTGGCCGAGATCGAGAATTTCCGCCAGTGGGGCAGCAAGGCCCCGGGCCATCCGGAGCGCGGCCACACGCCCGGCGTCGAAGTGACCACCGGCCCGCTCGGGCAGGGCTTCGCCAACGCGGTCGGCCTGGCAATCGCCGAAGCACAACTGGCAGCGTGCTACAACCGACCCGGGCACGAGATCGTCGACCATCGCACCTATGTCATCGCGAGCGACGGCGACCTGATGGAGGGCGTGGCGTCCGAAGCGGCATCGCTGGCGGGTCACCTCAAACTGGGCAAACTGATCTGCCTTTACGACGACAACTACGTCACGCTATCCGCCGGTACCGACATCACCTTCTCCGAAAACCGCGCGGGGCGTTTCGAGGCGTACGGCTGGCATACGACGGTGGTCCCGGACGGCAACGACGTCGAGGCCATCGCGCAAGCATTGGAAGTTGCGCGCGCGGAAACAGCGCGGCCTTCGCTCGTGCTGGTGCGCACGCATATCGGATACGGTTCGCCGAACAAGCAGGATACCTACGAAGTTCACGGCTCGCCGCTGGGCGCCGACGAAGTGCGGCTGACGAAGGAGCACCTGGGCTGGCCAGCCGAGCCGCCGTTCCTGATTCCGGACGCGGCGCTCGCGCACATGCGTGAAGCGCTGGCCCGCGGCGCGCGCGAGGAAGCGCAGTGGACCGCGCGCATGCAAGCCTACGAGCAAGCCTATCCCGACCTGGCCGCGGAGCTGCGGCGCAGGTTGCGGGGCGAATTGCCGGCCGGCTGGGATGCGGACGTTCCGGTATTTCCCGCCGATGCGAAGGGCATGGCCACGCGCGCCGCCTCGGGCAAGATGATGAATGCCATCGCTCCGAAGCTGCCGGCATTGGTCGGCGGTTCGGCCGACCTGGATCCGTCCACCAAGACCGCGCTCAAGGACTTTGGCGACTTCAACCCGCCCGCGGTCACCGGCAACGACACTCAGGGGTCGGGCGGCGGGGGTTGGAGCCGGGCCGGGCGCAACCTGCATTTCGGTGTGCGCGAACATGCGATGGGCGCGATCGTCAACGGCCTGGCGGCGCATGGCGGATTCATTCCGTACGGCGCGACCTTCCTGATCTTCTCGGACTACATGCGTCCTGCCATCCGCCTGGCCGCGTTGACGCGGCTGCACGTCGTGCACGTGTTCACGCACGACAGCATCGCGCTGGGCGAAGACGGTCCGACACATCAACCGGTGGAGCAGCTGGCCAGCCTGCGCGCAATCCCCAATCTCACGGTCATCCGGCCGGCCGACGCCAATGAAACCGCGGTGGCGTGGAAGGTGGCCGTCGAAACGCGCGACCGCCCGGTGCTGCTGGCGCTGACCCGGCAGGACGTCGCCACGCTCGACCGCAGCCGCTACGCCAGTGCCGAGGGCGTGCGCCGCGGCGCCTATGTGCTCAGCGATGCGAAGGATCGCCGCCCCGCGCTGATCCTGATTGCCAGCGGCTCCGAAGTGGGCCTGATCGTGGCCGCGGCCGAGCGATTGGCCAGTGACGGCATCGCGGTGCGCTGTGTCTCGATGCCGAGTTGGGATCTGTTCGAGGCTCAGCCGCGAAGCTACCAGGACGAGGTGTTGCCGCCCGCCGTGCCGGCACGATTGGCCGTGGAACTCGGGGTGGAGCAGGGCTGGAGCCGCTATGTCGGGAACGGCGGCGAGATGCTGGGCATCGAACGCTTTGGCGGCTCGGCGCCGGCCGAAGTCCTGCTGCGCGAATACGGCTTCACCGTCGATAACGTGGTGCTGCGCGCGCGCGAGCTGCTGCACAAGATCGATCGAGCATGAGTACTTGATGTGAGGAAGACCGAATGAGCAACCCCGACAACGAACTCAGCGGACCCGACCTGGCCCAAGGCGTTCCGCTCTCATCCGTTGCCGACGGCGCGATGCTGGCTGGCCACGCGCACGGTGAGCCGGTACTGTTGGTCCGGCGTGGTGACGAGCTGTTTGCGGTCGGCGCCCATTGCACCCATTACGGCGGCCCGCTGGCGGACGGATTGCTAGTCGGCGATACGGTTCGTTGTCCCTGGCACCACGCCTGTTTTAGCCTGCGTACCGGCGAGCCGCAGCGCACGCCGGCACGCGATCCGATCTCCTGCTGGCGGGTCGAGCAGCGCGACGGCAGCGCCTACGTCCGCGAGAAGCTCACGCCGCAGCCGCGCCAGCTTGCGCCCGCGGCCGGCATTCCGAAAGCGGTGGTCATTTTGGGTGGTGGCGCCGCGGGCAATGCCGCTGCCGAGACGCTGCGGCGGGAAGGTTACTCCGGCGGCATCACGATGCTCAGCTCCGATGCGTCGGTACCGTGCGATCGCCCCAATCTATCGAAGGGTTATCTCGCCGGGACGGCGCCCGAAGACTGGATTCCACTGCGCCCGAGCGAGTTCTACCAGGAGCACCGCATCGACCTGAGGCTGGACACGCCGGTGGCTGCGATCGACACGAAGGCCCGGCAGCTGAAGCTGGCGGATGGCAGCCTGGTCGACTATGACAGGCTGCTGCTCGCGACCGGCGCCGAGCCGGTGCGCCTGGATGTCCCCGGCGCGGACCTGCGGCACGTGCATTACCTGCGCACGCTCGCCGACAGTCGCGCGATCGTGGCCGCAGCTGCGGCTTCGAAACGAGCGGTGGTAATCGGTGCGAGCTTCATCGGCCTCGAGGCGGCGGCAGCGCTGCGTGCGCGCAACATCGAGGTGCACGTGGTCGCGCCCGACGCAGTTCCCATGGAGAAAATCCTTGGCGCCCAGGTCGGTCAGTTCGTTCGCAAACTCCATGAGCACCACGGCGTGACGTTCCATCTCGGCACCACCGCCATTTCCATCGACGAGCGCAGCGTCCGCTTGAAGAGCGGCGAAACTCTGCCGGCCGATCTTGTCGTCGTCGGCATCGGCGTGCGTCCGATCATCGGATTGGCGCAACAGGCGGGTCTGGCCATCGATCGCGGCGTCACGGTCAACGAATACCTCGAGACGAGCGTTGCCGGCATCTTCGCGGCCGGCGACATCGCGCGCTGGCCGGACCGGCTCACCGGCGAGAGCATCCGGGTCGAACACTGGGTGGTGGCCCAGCGCCAGGGCCAGAGCGCCGCGCGCAACATGCTCGGCCGGCGCGAGCGGTT
>DATNCB010000452.1:0-1204 GCA_035571715.1 Ramlibacter sp. | reverse complement strand
AGCCC
Organism: Ramlibacter sp.; assembly: GCA_035571715.1. Classification (GTDB taxonomy): domain Bacteria; phylum Pseudomonadota; class Gammaproteobacteria; order Burkholderiales; family Burkholderiaceae_C; genus Ramlibacter. The sequence goes on along the minus strand of DATNCB010000452.1, from coordinate 1,199 downwards.
AACCTGGAGACTCCAATGCGCAGCTTCGCAACCGCCCTTGTTTTGTGCATCGTCACCGGCGCGGCCGGCGCCCAATGCAACCCGGCCAAGTCAGCGTGGGTCGACACTTCGTTCGTCCAGGAACTTTACAGCGTGTCGCCCCAGCAAAGCGCGCCTGCTGCCAAGCGCACTGTGGGTCCGGTGGTGACAGCGGCCGTTCTGGCACCGGGGCGGACCGCAACGGCGACCCGGACTGCGGCGGCGGCACCGCAAGCCAAGGCCCCTCCGGAGGCTGATTTTTCCCGTTCGGATGCGGCGCTGTACGCGGCGATCGCGCTGATGGCCGCGATCGCCTTGCGGCGATACGGCCGTTAGTTGCGCGGCTTTTGCGGCTTCGAGCCGCGCCGCTTCACCACTTCCATGCGAGTGATCTCGTAGTCGCCGTTCTTGTATGCCGCGTCGAAGCGCACCTTGTCGCCCAGCTTGACAGCTGCAAGCAGCTTGCCATCGGGAACGCTGAATTCCATCGTCATCGCGTCCATTCCAATGTGCTGAATCGGGCCATGTTTGAGCAGGACGCGCTTTTCCTTCTTGTCGATCTCCAGGACTTCGCCGCTGGCCAACGCCCCTCGCGCGGCCGCTGAAGATGATGCCGGCCGGGCCGACGTGGCTGCGCCCGGTGCAGGTTGCGCCGATACGGCGGCAGACATGGCGAGCGCCAGCACTGACAGGCAAACGAGTTTGGTTGAACGCAGCATAGGATTCGCAGTTTAGCGGCGAAGGCTGCAACCGATCAGTGAAAGTCGCGGCTGCCGCCGGCCTGCCGTCCGAGCCGTCCGAGCAGTGGCGTCAAATCCTTCAGTCGCCTGGCCACCAGATGGCGCACCTGCCCGCCGCTGTCCACATCGCGCTGCCAGATACCGTCCACAGCCAGCAGCCGCGCCTTGAGCAGGTCGTCGCGCTGCTGTTCGCGCAGCGACTTCCAGACAATCACGTTCACCGGCCCGGTCTCGTCTTCGATTGTGACGAAGATGGTTCCGTGGGCCGTCTGCGGCTGCTGGCGCACCGTCACGATGCCGCAGGCGCGCACCCGCTTTCCATCGGGCAGGTCATGCAGTTGCGCGGCGCTGAGCAGCTTCATGCGCGCCAGCCGCGGCCGCAACAAGGCCAGCGGATGACGGCGCAGTGTCAGCCCCAGCGAGGCGTAGTCGAAGACGATT
>DATNCB010000451.1:0-1623 GCA_035571715.1 Ramlibacter sp. | reverse complement strand
GGACTGCTCGGGCTTGACAGTGTCGCCCGGCTTGACCAGCAGCTCGATGACAGCGACGTCCTTGAAGTCGCCGATGTCGGGGACACGGATTTCGATGGGACCTACACCACCCTCACCCCGGCCCTCTCCCGCCGGGGCGGGAGAGTGGGCCGACGCGGCGGGGGCTTTTGAGCCCTCCCCTTTTGGGGGGGAGGGTTGGGGTGGGGGGGGGCCAGCTTGGCCCGAAGGGGCTGCCGTAGTCATGCTGTCAAGCACGACAAGGACAGACCCTTCCTTCACCTTGTCGCCCAGCTTGACCTTCATCTCCTTGACGACGCCGGCCGACGACGAGGGGATTTCCATCGATGCCTTGTCCGATTCGACCGTGACAAGAGACTGTTCGGCTTTGACGGTGTCGCCGGTCTTGACCAGCAACTCGATGACCGAAACCTCATCGAAGTCCCCTATGTCGGGGACCTTCACTTCAATCGATGCCATGTTCTTGTTCTCCGGTCTTCTTGTGTATCAAGCGTACAGCGGATTGATCCTGTCCGTCCTGATTCCGTACTTCTTGATGGCCTCGGCGGCCTTGCCGACCGGCAGCGTGCCCTCGTCGCTGAGCGCCTTCAGCGCGGCCAGCACGATGTAGTGGCGGTTGACTTCGAAATGCTCGCGCAGCTTGGTGCGGAAATCGCTGCGGCCAAACCCATCCGTACCCAGCACCTTGTAGGCGCGGCCCTTCGGAATGAACGAACGGATCTGCTCGGCATAGGCCTTGACGTAATCAGTGGAGGCCACGACCGGGCCGCTGTGCTTGTCGAGCTGTTGGGCCACGAAAGATTGCCGGGGCTTTTCCGCGGGGTGCAACAGGTTGTAGCGCTCGGCGTCCTGGCCGTCTCGTGCCAGTTCGTTGAAGCTCGGGCAGCTCCATACGTCGGCGGCAACGCCCCAGTCTTTTTCCAGCAGTTCCTGGGCGGCGAGCGCCTCGCGCAGGATGGTGCCGCTGCCAAGAAGCTGGACGCGCGGCGCGGCACCGGACGGCCCCTTGGCCAGTGCGTTGCTGCCTTCCTTGCACACGTACATGCCTTTGACTATCTGCTCTTCCGTGCCGGGCATGAGACCGGGCATCGGGTAGTTTTCATTGAGCAGCGTGATGTAGTAGTAGACGTTGTCCTGCTTTTCGACCATGCGCTTCAGTCCGTGGTGCACGATCACGCCCACTTCGTGGGCGAACGTGGGGTCGTAGCTCACGCAATTCGGGATCGTGCCGGCCATGATGTGGCTGTGACCGTCCTCGTGCTGCAGTCCTTCGCCATTCAGCGTGGTGCGGCCGGACGTGCCGCCCAGCAGAAAGCCCCGCGCCTGCATGTCGCCGGCGGCCCAGCACAGGTCCCCGACCCGCTGCAGGCCGAACATCGAGTAGTAGATGAAGAACGGCACCATGATGCGGTTGCTGGTGCTGTATGACGTCGCCGCCGCAACCCAGCTGGCCATGCCGCCGGCCTCGTTGATGCCTTCCTGCAGGATCTGGCCGGCCTTGTCTTCCTTGTAGTAGGACACCTGGTCCTTGTCCTGCGGCGTGTACAGCTGGCCCTGCGGGTTGTAGATGCCGATCTGGCGGAACAGCCCTTCCATGCCGAAAGT
>DATNCB010000450.1:0-1658 GCA_035571715.1 Ramlibacter sp. | reverse complement strand
GGTCCCCACACCAGCGCTGCGCCGACGGCGGGCAGCAGCGACAACAGCGCCATCACCGCGCCCCACAGGAGCGCGCCTTTGATGCCCAGCACCCAGAACGCCAGGCCTCCGAGCGTGCCCTGCACCAGCGCCACCACGACGTTTCCCTTGACGGTGGCCCGCACCACAGTCGCGAACTCGGCCAGCAGCCTGGTGGTCTGGCTTTCCTTCAGCGGCATGGCCCGCGCGGCCTGCGCCGACAAGCTCTTGCCGTCGCGCAGCAGGAAGAACAGCAGGTACAGCATGACGAAGAAATTGAGCACGAATTCGAGCGTGTTCTGCCCGATCGCGAAGGCGCGCGACGTCAGCGCCTGCGAGCTGCGGCCCAGTCCTTCCACCAGCTTCTGCTGCACCCGCGCCAGGTCAGCCAGCCCCAATTGATCCAGGCCCGCACGGCCCCAGGATGGCAGCGCGTCCACGCCGCGCTGGAAATATTCGCTGAGCTGGATGTCGCCCGACTTGAAGCGCTGGTAGAACGCGTTGGCCTCGTGCGAGATCGACGCGGTGAGCAGCGCCGCCGGCAACAGCACGCTCACGACGATCACCACCAGCGTGCCGAACGCCGCCCAGCCCCTGCGCCCGCGGCAGACTTGAACCGAGCGTTCCTGCAATGGCGCGAACACGATGGCGATGAAGACCGCCCAGGAAATCGCGCCGCTCAAGGGCCAGAGCACGACCCCGAACAGCACCGTTACGATGAACAACAGCCAGACCAGCGCCTTGCTCTGCAGCAAGGGCGCGCTCACGGGGTCGGGCGGTGTCCCCGTACTTGCAGGGGGTTCAGGGCCTGACGTAGTCCGACACCACTTTCCATCGGCCGTCCTGGATCTGCGACAGGCGCGACAAGTCGTTGCCCAACCGCTTCTTCGGGCCGAAGGTCGCCTCGGGGCTGCCGAAGATGTCGGCCGGGAACGTCATCGAGTCCATCGTCTTGATGAAGGTCTCGGTCGTCAGATTCGGGCCGGCCTTGCGGGCGGCGGCGGCGAACGAGTCGATCAGCTGGTAGCCGTAGACGGAGAACACCGTCGGGTCCTCGTTGAACTTGGTCTTGTACTTGTTGGCCCAGAAGCGGATCGGCTGCGATGCCTCGTCCAGGTACGGGTGCTGCGCCGTGTGGGTGGCATACAGCCCGTCCATCGCCTTGCCGTCCAATTTATGGATCAGGTCGGTGTAGGCCGCGCTGGAGCCGATGAAGGTCGGGTTGTAGCCGGTCTTGCGCGCCTCGCCGATGGCGCCGATGGTTTCGCGAATGATGGTGCCCAGCACGACCACGTCGCACCCCGACGACTTGAGCTTGGCGACCTGAGACGAAAAGTCCGTCGCGCCTCTCTTGTAGCTCGTCTTCTCGGCCAGGTCCATGTTGATGGTCTTCAGGCCGGCTTCGGCCCCGCGCATCACCTCCAGGCCGAATTCGTCGTCCTGGTACATGGTGCAGGCCTTCTTGCCGCCCTTGTCCTTGACGATCTTGGGCACGGCCGTGCGCATCTGGTCGTAATAGGTGGCGGCGAACGAGTACTTCAGCCGGTGGAAGGGCTCGTACATCTCGCGCGCCGCGGTGACCGGGAAGAAGTTGATCACGTTCTTTTCGAACTGCACCGGCATCGCCGCCATGTTCTGCG
>DATNCB010000449.1:0-2746 GCA_035571715.1 Ramlibacter sp. | reverse complement strand
ATCGCGGTGCAGAACTTCAACGAGCAGGCCTGCATCCTGGGACTGGGCGCGTTTTACAGCCTCTCGGCGGGCATGGGCCTGTCGGCGTTCAGCGCGATCACCGGCTTCGGCCTGATCGTGGCCAGCGTCATGTGGGTGATCCAGCGCTGGCACCGCAAGAACTGCGTCCAGTACCGCGAAGAAGTCGAGCACCTGCTGGAGATCGCGCGGCACGACAACATCCACGGCTAGTGCGGGGTGACGAGGAACGCGCTCTGCGCGCCGGACGTCGTTGTCGCACAATGACGCGATGACCACCATCTACGACTTCCAGGCGCGGCAGATCGACGGCAAAACCGTGCCGCTGAAAAAATACAAGGGCAAGGTGCTGCTCGTCGTCAATACCGCAAGCGCCTGCGGCTTCACGCCCCAGTTCGGCGGCCTGGAGGAACTGCACCAGACCTACGGCAAGAAGGGCCTGGTCGTGCTGGGCTTTCCCTGCAACCAGTTCGGCGCGCAGGACCCCGGCAGCAACGAGGAGATCGCCGGGTTCTGCCAGCTCAATTACGGCGTGAGCTTTCCGATGATGGCCAAGATCGAGGTGAATGGCCCCGGCGCCGATCCGTTGTACCAGTGGGTCACTGCCGAGGCCCCGGGCCTGCTGGGCAGCACGGCGATCAAGTGGAACTTCACCAAGTTCCTTGTGGGCAAGGATGGCCAGGTGATCAAGCGCTATGCCCCGGCCGATACGCCTGCGGCACTGGCGAAGGACATCGAGGCGGCGCTGGCCGCATGAAGCGAAGGGCGAGGGGCCCCGTACACGGGGATCGACCAGCGAAATGCGGCCACAGCCCGGCGTACATAAGTGAGCTTGCAAATGATGCTGGTGCCGGGCGCCGCTTGAAAATCACCCGAGCGCGGCGTCCAGCACTTCGACCCAGTGCTTGACAGGCACCGACGTGCCGCTTTGCAGATGCGCGATGCAGCCCATGTTGGCCGAGATGATGGCCTGCGGCTGCAGCTGCGCCAGATTGCCGAGCTTGCGGTCGCGCAGCCGGTGCGCCATGTCGGGATACAGGACCGAATAGGTGCCGGCCGAGCCGCAGCAAAGATGCGATTCGTTCATGGCCACGCGCACGGTAAAACCCAGCTCGCCCAGGTGCCGCTCCACGCCGCCGCGCAACTGCTGGCCGTGCTGCAAGCTGCAGGGCGGATGGAACGCCAGCACGCCCGGCGCAGGCCGCACCTTGCCGCGCAGGGCCGGGACCAGGTCGGGCAACAGCTCGCTCAGGTCGCGTGTGAGCTCGCCGACACGGCGGGCCTTGGCGGCATAGGCTGGGTCATGTTGCAGGTGGTGTCCATATTCCCTCACGGTGACGCCGCAGCCGGACGCATTCATGACGATGGCTTCGACCCTGCCGCTCACGACATAAGGCCACCAGGCGTCGATGTTGGCGCGCATCTGTGCCAGGCCACCTTCCTGGTCGTTGAGGTGGAATTTCACAGCGCCGCAGCAGCCAGCCTGCGCCGCGACGAGAGTCTGGATGCCGGCCGCATCGAGCACGCGCGCGGTCGCGCTGTTGATGTTGGGCATCATCGAAGGCTGGACACAACCGGCCAGCATCAGCACCTTGCGCGCATGCTCGCGCGCCGGCCAGCGCCCCGCATCCTGCCGGGCCGGCACCTTGTCCCTCAGCATCTGCGGCAGCAGCCCGCGTACGGCCTGGCCCAATTTCATCGCCGAGCCGAACAGCGGCGAGGGCAGGCCCTCTTTCAAGGTCCAGCGCAGCGCCTTGTCGGCGGCTTCGCGCGGCACCCGCTCTTCCACGATCTTGCGGCCGATGTCGACCAGGCGCCCGTATTCCACGCCGCTGGGGCAGGTGGTCTCGCAATTGCGGCAGGTCAGGCAACGGTCCAGGTGCAATTGCGTCCTGCGCGTCGGGGCCGCGCCTTCGAGCACCTGCTTGATCAGGTAAATTCGCCCGCGCGGACTGTCGAGCTCGTCGCCCAGGATCTGGTAAGTCGGACAGGTGGCGGTGCAGAAGCCGCAGTGCACGCATTTGCGCAGGATCGCCTCGGCCTCGCGACCTTCGGGTGTGTTCTTGAACTCCGGTGACAGATCGGTCTGCATGCGCTAGAAGTCCGCGTACAGCCGGCCGCGATTGAAGATGCCGGCCGGATCGAATTCGCGCTTGAGCTCACGATGAATACGGTCCAGCGGCGGCACGAGCGGCGCGAACCGGCCGGTGGCCGGCGGCGACTGCCCCGCGCCCGGTGCGAACAAGGTGGCATGCCCGCCGGCGCGCAAGGCCAGTTCACGCAGCCGCCCGCCATCGCCGGGCTGCGCGCGCACCCAACGCTGGCCACCGTGCCACTCGATCAGGGGCGGCTCGGGCAGATCGAGCACCGGCGCGGTCTGCGGCACCGACAGCCGCCACAGGTCGCGGCCGCCTCGCTCGCTGAACCAGGGCAGGCGCTGGTTGCGGCACAGCGACCAATCGGCCGCTACCCGGGCGTTGTCCTGGCGCTCGCCGCCCAAGGCCTGGCACGCCGACTCGACCGCCGCCACCGCTCCGCGCAGCCGCAGGAACAACGTTTGCACTCCGGCGTCGTCCACCCAGCAACTGGCGTTCAGCGGCAGCGGCTGGCCGCCCCAGGCATTCAGGCGCCGCAGCGCTTCGGGCTGGCTCATCTCGAATTTCAACGTGGCCTCGGCCGGCGCGACCGGCAGCACCTTCAGGCTGACCTCGGCGATCAGGCCCAAGGT
>DATNCB010000448.1:0-1417 GCA_035571715.1 Ramlibacter sp. | reverse complement strand
CAGGCCTTCCAGCGCCTGGCCGAATTCCACGGCCAGCTTTTGCGCCAGCAGGTTGCGCTGCTCGGCGTGCAGCAACGCGCGTGCGGCCTCTTCGCGGCGCTGGCGCACCACCTGGTCGTGATCGACCCAGCTGTCCTGCAGATGGTCCATCAGCTCGCCGAATGTCTCGGCGTCGATCACCTTGCTGTCGAGCCAGCGGACCGAATCTTCAACCGTCACGACGAATCGGCGCCAGCCCGGGTCGGTTTCGGCCGCGAATGCCAGGCTGCGCTGGGTGATGCGATCAAGGAATTGGCGCGCCGGATGGGTGCGGTCGCTGAAAAACCGCGAGTCCTGCTGCGTCAGCTTGAGCACGGCCGGCTCGATGGCCTTGAGCTGGCGCTTGAATTCGGGCAGCAGCCGCTGGTCCTGCGCCAGGTTGTCGAACATGAGGCGCACCACCTCCTCGCCCAGCTGCAACCCCAGCCGAGGCGCACCGGGTTCTTGCGTGGCCGCGGGCACGTCGGACAGCATGTCGGAACTCGCCGCGGGCGGCGGCGGGGGCTTGGGCCGCTTTTCCAGCTTCTGCACCAGCACGTCCACCTGCTTCATGTCCTGCAGCAGGGCCATCGACGCCGGCACGGTGTGCAGAAATTCCCTGGGAGCTTGCGGATCGAAGTCTCCAGCCAGCAGCTTGCGCAGCCGGTCCAGCGTCAACAGGGTCTTGGACAGCGAGTCGGCCACCTGCGCGCCCCTCGCCCCTCCCTTCACCAGCGTTCCACCGATCGGAACCGCCGGCTCGACGCCGCACGAACGCAGCACATCCGACAGCTCGCGGTAGAGCTTGCGCAAGTTCGCACCCAGCAGACCGGCGGCCGGCACGATCAGCGCTTCGCGCACGTTCGCGTCGCGCACGTGCAGCGCCAGGCAGGATTGCAGTGCCCGCACGAACGTGTCGGGTCGCAGCGGATTGAGGCCGGGCTGGATGGTGCGCCAGCCCAGCAGCGTGCTGATGAGCGCATCCACACCTGGCAGCACATCGTCCACGGCGAGCGACACCTCCTGCTGGGCACGAGCGACTTCGATGCTCTGGTCCAGCTGGGCGTCTTCGAACAGGCGCAGATCTTCGAACCTCAGCAGTTCGGCGTTCACCTGTTCCTTGCCGCCGCCCTGATACGCGATGCGCGCAAGTTCGCTGCGGTAAGACGCGCAGACCGCTTTCGCGTTGGCCGCCAAACCCTGGATCGCCGTCTTGTTGGCGGGCTGCTGAAAGCCGGCGAAACGCCGTGCACTGGATGGGGTCGCCGCCGCAGTGAGCCCCTCGAGCACATCCGTCATCAGCAGCTCGGCCTGCTGCAGCATCGCCTCCACGCAGTCGTTCAGCGATGGCGGGAAGGCGGTGGGATCCTCGGAGACGCCGAGTCGAAGCTTCAGCAGA
>DATNCB010000447.1:0-3710 GCA_035571715.1 Ramlibacter sp. | reverse complement strand
CTGGGCATGAACGACGGCGACATCGAATACATGGGCCAGAGCATCAAGGGCAAGGGCGCGTGGGACCTCGTCAAACAGGGGTTGGCCATGGTGCCCGAGGGCCGCGGCATCTTCACGCGCATGACCATCGGCGAAAACCTTCAGATGGGCGCGCATATCCGCACCGACAAGCCTGAAGTCGCGGTGGATCTGGACAAGGTGTTCACGATCTTCCCGCGCCTGAAGGAGCGCAAGGACCAGCTGGCCGGCACTTTGTCCGGCGGCGAGCAGCAGATGCTGGCGATGGGCCGCGGGCTGATGAGCCGGCCGAAGGTGCTGCTGATGGACGAGCCCTCGATGGGACTGTCGCCCATCATGGTGGACAAGATCTTCGAAGTGGTGCGAGAGGTTTATGCCCAGGGCGTCACGATCCTGCTGGTGGAGCAGAACGCCAGCCGCGCGCTGCAGATCGCCGATCGCGCTTATGTGATGGAGTCGGGCCTCATCACCATGTCCGGGGGCGCAAGGGAAATGCTCAGCGACCCGAAGGTCCGTGCTGCGTACCTGGGCGAGTGAGGCTGGTGTCCTGAAACTAGTAGCGGATTTGCAATCCGAGGCTGGTCGAACGCACGGCGTCGCGCCCGGTCCCCGCAAAACGGAAGTCGTTGCTGTCCCATTCCAGCGTGGCCGACATGCGCGGATTGATGTCGAAGCTGACGCCCGCGCCGTAGGACGGGCCGAACCCGCGTTCGGAGCCGGCCGCGATCCCACTGCCTCCCATTATTGAGGTTTCGGGGCGATAGGTCGTTCCGACCTTGCCAAAAACGCCGAACGAGTGCCCGAGAGGCGCCCTGCCGACCAGCCTGAGGTTCAGTCCGGTGGCGTTGGTTTCGCCGGCCAAGCGCGCAACGCGGCCCATGTTGAGGTAGCCCAGTTCGACGCCCCAGAAATCACCGATCATCTTGCCGGTATAAAGCTGCACGGATCGGTCGGAGTCGTCACAAAGCAGGGTGGCGCTGCCGCACGGAAGGTTGTAGCGCGAGCGGCCCGCGTTGAGCCCCAGGTAACTGCGCCCCGGACCGGGCAGCCATATGCGCGACATGTCGGCTCCGGCGCTCCCCGTCTGGTTTTGCGCCGCCACAGGCAGAGCCAGCGACGTGGCCGCCGCGGCTAAGACGAGACACAGAAGGGTGCGTAGCGCTGCCATGCTCCTGACTCCTGCTTTGTGTGTTGAAGAGCCAATGTACCTGTCGGTAACGTGGGCTCTTGTAAGACAAATCGCACAGGCATCGTAGGACATTTCGCTAGCTCATCAGTCAACTTTCGCGCCGGATAGCTTTACTACCTTTTCGTACTTGGACAGCTCGGCTTTCATGAAATTCCCGAACTCTTCAGGGCTGGTGGGCACCGGTTCGGCCATCAGACTGGCGAACCGGCTCTTCACTTCCGCTGATTGGAGCGCGGCCACAAAAGCGTGGTTCAACTTTATTACCACATCCTTTGGAGTGCCGGCCGGGGCCACCAGGCCCCACCAGGTATCGATGGCAAAGCCCTTGAGCGTGTCGGCCACGGGCGCCACATCCGGCAGCGCCGGCGAGCGATTCAGAGTCGTGACCGCCAATGCCTTGAGCTTGCCGGCGCGGATATTGGGCGCGGCCGTCGCCAGGTTGTCGAAGTTGAAATCGACCTGCCCGGACAGCAGCGCCAGCTGCGCGGGATTGCCCCCGTTGTAGGGGATGTGCACGGCGTAGATGCCGGCGCCCTGCTTGAACATCTCGCCCGCCAGATGGCCGGCGCTGCCATTGCCCCCGCTGCCGTAGTTCAGTTTGCCCGGATGGGCCTTGCCGTAGGCGATCAGGTCGGCCAGAGTGTTGATCTTCAGCCGCGCCGCGCTTTCGGCGTTCATCACCAGCACGTTGGGTACCCGCACCATCTGCGTGATCGGCGAGAAATCCTTCGCCGCGTCATAAGGCATTTTCGCGAAGAGCCAGGGGTTGATCGCGTGCGTGGCCACGGCTGCGATGCCGATGGTCGTGCCGTCCGGCGCCGCCTTGGCAACCGCGTCCGCCCCGATGTTGCCGCCGCCGCCGGGCTTGTTCTCGATGATCACGGTGCCCAGGCTGTCCCTGACGCGCTCGGCCAGCAGCCGCGCCGTCGCATCGAGCGGACCACCGGCGGCATACGGCACGATCAGGCGGATCGGCCGTGCCTGGGCGAAGGCAAGCGGGCAGGAAAATGCCGCCGCGGCGGCCAGGGCGAGGAGAACAAGGAGTTGGCGTTTCATCCCTCCTATTGTGCAGAGCCCCGCGCCGGCCAACGCGACAATCACTTACGTGGTTTGTGAGACTCGTCCGACAGCCGGACCGAGCCTGCTGCGCGTTCATACGGGTGGAACTGTTTCCATTGCCTTAACGGAGAACATACGCATGAAGATCCAAGCCCTTGTCATTGCCGCCGCCCTTGCCGGTGGAACCGCCTTCGCGGCCGCCCCGAACGACACCGCCAACGCGCCGGACACCGGCACAGTCACCACGAAGAAAGTCACCAAGCACCACAAGAAGGTGACGAAGACGACCAAGACGACCCACAAGCAACATGCGACGCGCCACTCGACGAAGCACCGTCAGAACATGGGAGCCTCCGCTGCCCCGCAGACCGACACCAGCGACCGCGCCCGCGAGGCGCGCATGGATGATGCGCTGGCGAAATACCGCCAGTCACCCTCGCAATGACATCTATTCCTTGTGCTTGTCCGCTTCCGTCGTGAAGGCGTCGGCGTGGAATTCGTCCGGCGGGAGATTGGCCAGGGCGCTGTATTCCGCGCGTGCCGAGTCCACCACGATGGGCGCCCCGCAGGCGTAGACCTGATAGCCGGAAAGGTCGGGAAAGTCCTCGAGCACCGCCTTGTGGACGAAGCCGGTGCGGCCGGTCCAGTTGTCCTCGGGCAGCGCGTTTGAAATCACCGGCACGTACTTCAGGTTCGGCATTTCGGCCAGTTTGGCGCGCACCCAGTCGTCCATGTACAGGTCGAACGGACGCCGGCCGCCCCAATACAGCGTCGCGGGCCGGTCGATGCTCTTGAACTGCATGTGCTCGATCAAGGCCTTGATCGGCGCGAAGCCCGTGCCCGAGGCCAGCAGGACCATCGGCTTGTCGGAATCCTCGCGCAGGTAGAAAGCGCCGTAGGGACCTTCCAGACGCAGGATTTCCTTTTCCTTCATCGCCGTGAACACGTGGTCGGTGAACTTGCCGCCTGGCATGTGGCGGATGTGCAGTTCCACCCCCGGCCCGTTGTGCGGCGCGTTCCCCATCGAGTAGCTGCGGCGCACGCCGTCGCGCAGGATGAACTCGATGTACTGGCCGGCGTGATAGCGCATCGTGTCGTTGGCGGGCAGCTGCAGCTTCACCAGCATGACGTCGGGCGACTTCTTTTCCATCGAGGTCACGCGCGTAGGCATCTTCCTGACCGGGAAGGCGCTTTCGTCGGTGACCTGGCGCGACTCCAGCACGACGTCGGTCTGCGGCACGCCGCAGCACGTGAGGATGAAACCGGCGGCTTCCTCTTCCGGGCTGAGCGCCTTGCTCTGGTGCAGGCCGTGGACCACGAGGCCTTCGAGCTTCTTGCACTTGCACGATCCACAGGCGCCATCCTTGCAGCCATAGGGCATGCCGATGCCCTGGCGGATCGCCGCGGGAAGAATCGCTTCGCCGGAATTGACGCCGAACGAGCG
>DATNCB010000446.1:0-7311 GCA_035571715.1 Ramlibacter sp. | reverse complement strand
GGGCTGCTGCTCGCGGTGATCGCCGCCGGCGTGGCGCTGCTGTTGGCCGCGACGCTCGAACCGGCTGAGCGCGGGGCCCTCGCGGCAATGCTCAAGTCCCGCGGCGCATTGCTGCTGCTCGCCTGGCTTGTCCTGTCGGGTGCGACCGGCGCGCTGCTGCGCAGTGCCTATCTGCGCTGGGTTGCCTCGGCCGCCCGCCTGGCCGAACAGGCCGGAGTGCTGGTCCTGGCGGACGCGGCGCGCGAGATCGAAGCCGCGGGCAGCACCGAAACGCGGGCGCTGGCCGGCCTGTTCAACCAGCTGGCACGCCAGCGCAGCGCGCTGCGGGCCGATGTCGCCGCGCAGGTGCGGCAAGCCAGCCTGGGCGTCGAACAGGAGCGCAACCGGCTCGCCGCGCTGATGGCCGAGCTGACCCAAAGCGTCGTGGTCTGCAACCTGGATGGCCGCATCCTGCTGTACAACAGCCGCGCCAGGCTGCAGTTCAAGGCGCTGTCGCAAGCGCCGCAACAGGCCGGTGGCGCCGAGCTGATCGGCATCGGCCGTTCCATCTACGGCGTGTTCGACCGCAACCTTGTAGCCCATGCGCTGGAAAACATTCGCAAGCACATGGCGCGCGGTGCCGCCAGCCCGTCGACGCAATTCGTTACCGCTACACCGGCCGGACAGTTGCTGCGGGTGCAGATGGCGCCGGTGCAGACGGGCGAGGCCTCAGCCGACGGCAGCGCCGATATCGGAGGCTTCGTGATGATGCTCGACAACGTGACCCGCAGCTTCGAGGAGGAGGCCATTCGCGACCAGCTGCTGCACGGGCTGACCGAGGGCAGTCGCTCGTCGCTGGCCAACATGCAGGCAGCGGTGGACATGCTGGCGCTTCCCGACGTAGAGCCCGAGATGCGTGAGCGCTTCCTGGGCGTGGTGCGCGAGGAGATTGGCGCCATGAGCCTGCGCGTCGCCGATATGGCGCGGCGCGAGTTCCAGGGCCTCAAGACACGCTGGCCTCTGGAAGACATGCTGGGGTCCGACCTGATCGCCGCCGCGATTCGCCAGATCGAGCGCCATTGCGGCCGGCCGGCCTCGGCGGACGAGGTCGACCCGGCGCTGTGGCTGCGGGTTGACAGCTTCTCGCTATTGCAGGCCTTGAGCTACCTGGCGCTGCGGCTGGTCGACGAGTTCGAAGTTCGGTTCCTGCAGCTGCGGCTGAAGGCCGCGGGCGAACGCGCCCAGCTGGACCTCATTTGGTCCGGGCATGCGATGAATAACGAAACGGTGATGAGCTGGGAGCTGGAGCCGATGCGTTTCGCGGCCGAAAGCTCGCCGTTGTCGGTGCGCGACGTGATCGAGCGCCATGGCGGCGAGATGTGGTTCGAGCGCGAGCGTGTGCGGTACCAGGCCTTCTTCCGGTTCCTGTTGCCGCTGGCCAGCGAACACGAATCGCCCGAGGCGGCAGAGATACCGCAAAGCGGGAGCCGTCCGGAGTATTACGACTTCGACCTGTTCGGCGCCCGTCCCGAGAGCAGCGAGCTGGACGATCGCCCGCTGTCTTCCCTGGCCTACACCGTGTTCGACACAGAAACCACCGGCCTGTCGCCCGGCGGCGGCGACGAGATCATCCAGATCGGCGCCGTGCGGATCGTCAACGGCCGGTTGCTGCGTCAGGAGCGCTTCGAGCAGTTGGTCGATCCCGGACGGGTGATCGCCGACGCCTCGGTCCGGATCCACGGCGTCACCCAGGACATGGTCGCCGGCAAGCCGCGCATCGGCCAGGTGCTGCCGGCTTTCCATGCGTTCGCCCAGGACACGGTGCTGGTGGCGCACAACGCGGCCTTCGACATGAAGTTCCTCCAGCTCAAGGAGGCGGACACGGGCATCGTCTTTCGCCAGCCGGTGCTGGACACCCTCCTGCTGTCGGCCCTGGTGCATCCCAACCAGCCCTCGCACGAGCTGGAGGCGATCGCCGAGCGCTTCGAAATCACGCTGCTGGGCCGGCACACGGCGCTCGGCGATGCCCTGGTCACCGCCGAAGTGCTGCTGCGGCTGATCCCGCTGCTGCAGCAAATGGGCATCCGCACGCTGCGCCAGGCCCGCGAGGCGGCCCAGCAGACTTATTACGCGCGGATCAAGTACTGAGCGGCGACGTTAAGGACAGGAAGCGCAAGCCGGTTGCGCTCAATCGAAAACGTAGCCCACGCCCCTGACCGTCCGGATCAACGTCGCCGACAATCGCCGCCGCAGATAGTGGATGTGGACATCGATCGCGTTGCTGGCGATGCCCTGATCCCATTGAAACAGGTGACGCACGGCCTCCTCGCGCGTGACGACTTCGCCCCGCCGCCGCATCAGCAGATGCAGGAGATCGAATTCACGCTTGGGCAGCTTCATCGCGGAACCAGGGAGATAGACCAGGCGGGCCACGGGGTCCAACGCGATGCCGCCGGCACAGAGGCATGCATCCAGATTTGTCCTGGCTCCGTGAACCAGCGCTTCCGCCTGCGCCGCAATCAGGTTCGGGCCGGCCGGGCGGTTGGCGTAGGCGCGGGACCGCGCCGGCACCTGCAGGACCTGGTACACATCGCCCGGCGCGCACACCACGAGCAGTTGCGGCCGTTCCTCCAGTTGCGTGCAGACCTCCTGCAGCTCAGCCCAGGAGGGCTCGTATCCGTCGCACTCGAGGACAGCCACGTTCTGGCTGCCACTCGCCAGCGCCGACAGGACCGCTTTGCCACGCGCAATCTCCACGTCCCAACCGCGATCCAGGAGCAGACCGGCCGTGGCCCTTGCGCTCGACGGGTCCGCGAGAGCCAGCAGTGCGTGCAGTCGGGAGGATCCGCTCATGACTGCTGAGCGTTGCATCGCGTGCTTAACTTCAGATGAAGCCAGCTGACCGCGACGTGCACAGTTGTGCGAACGCCACATGGCGCTTGAATCAAAGCTTTTCCGATTGTAAGTGCGCGTGCCATTCCGCAATGGTTGAGTTGCGCTTAGCTCAGCAGGAAAAGCCTCGCCCGGAGACTCCGAAAGGCGCGCCGTCAACTGCTTACACGCTTAATGCATGAGCTTGGAGCTCTCTGCAAACTGAGCCGAAGTATTTACTTCTGTAACAGATGCAGAGCACACTCACCCACCCCGCGCCAGTCACCGGGCCTGCTTCGACAACGGCACTCAGGTTTTCCTGGCCCGCCGGCACGGTCCACATTGCTGTGGCGCTGGCACTGGCTATTGCCTGGTGGGGGGTCCGAGTCTCCGATCTGCGCGCCGGATCCGAAACCGGGTACAGGTTGGGTGTGGCCGGCGGCATCGCGATGCTGCTCCTGTTCGTCTACCCACTGCGCAAGCGCGTGCCGCTCATGGCGAGCTGGGGTCCCGCCAAATGGTGGTTCGTCATGCACATGGTGCTGGGAATTGGCGGGCCGCTGCTGATCCTGGTGCATTCGACCTTTCGCGTCGGCTCGCTCAATGCCGGCGTCGCCCTTTTCAGCATGCTGATCGTCGGCGCCAGCGGCGTGGTCGGGCGATTCCTTTACGTCCAGGTCCATTGCGGGCTGCACGGCGAGCGCGCCAGCCTGGCGGAGTTGCAACACGAGCTGGGGTTGCAGCAACTGAGCGTGCAGTCGGTCATGGCCTGCGCGCGCGATGCCGAGAATGTTCTGCTCGATTTCGAGAGCTTCGTTCTTTCCGGCCCCGCGGACCTGGCGCATCATCTGCGTGCCTTCACGCTGGTGCCGATGCGGCGGCGCTGGACCTATCAGCACTGCGCGCATCTGGTGCGGGCGCAAATTCGCCGGCGCGCGCGGGCGCAGCGCTGGGACCTCGACACAGCGCGGAAGGAATATCGCGAGCAGCGCAAGGCCATGCGGGAATACCTGATGGCGGTGCAACGCGTGGCGCAGTTCCAGAGCGCCACCCGCCTGTTCTCGCTGTGGCACGTGCTCCATGTGCCGTTCGTCTATCTCATGGTCCTGTGCGCCGTCGTCCATGTCGTGGCCGTGCACGCCTACTGATTTGCGAAATGGTGCATGTCCTTGCGGCGAGGCCAATCCATGACCAGGCGTCTGCAGGCGCTGGTGCGATGGCTATGCCGCGGCATTGCGGTGATGGCGTGGCTGCTGTCTTTTCAAGTGGCGGCGCAGAGCGTGGAAACGGTGCTGTCGCCGGGACCGCTGATCGCGAATCACGCGAAGTGGGAGGACAGCTGCACGCATTGTCACGTCCGCTTCGACCGGCAGGCGCAGGACCGGTTGTGCGCCGACTGCCACAAGGACATCGGGCGCGACCTGGCGCAACGCACGGGATTCCACGGGCGCATGAAGCGGCAGGCCTGCCGGGTGTGCCACACCGACCACCGGGGCCGTGACATGCGTATCGCCGAGTTCGACAAGCGCACTTTCGACCATCAGCAGACCGACTACCCGCTGCGCGCAAAGCACCGCGACACCGACTGTGCCAAGTGCCACCTGCCGCAGCAGAAATTCAGCGCCGCGCCGCACGAGTGCAGCGCTTGTCACCGCAAGGACGATGTGCACAAGGGCTCGCTGGGCAACCCGTGCGAGAACTGCCACGACGAGCGCAGCTGGCGCGAGGCGCGGCTGGACCACGGCGTGACGCGTTTCGCCCTGACCGGCGCACACATCAAGGCGCGTTGCGAGACCTGTCACAAGAGCCGGGACTACAAGGAAGCACCCCAGACCTGTCTGGGCTGCCACCGCAAGGAAGACAAGCACAAGAACCAGTTCGGCGAGAAATGCGAAAGCTGCCATAACACCCAGCGCTGGCCGCAGATCACCTTTCGCCACGATGCCGACACGCGCTACCCGCTGCTGGCAAAGCACCGGGACGTGCGCTGCACCACCTGCCATACCGGCGTCCTGTACCGTGACAAGACGCGCACGGGCTGCGCCGACTGTCATCAAAAGGACGACAAACACAAGGGATCGCTCGGTCACGACTGTGTCCGCTGCCACGGCGAGCGCGGCTGGAAGGAAGCCGTGCGCTTCGAGCATGACCGGACCAACTTCCCCTTGCTGGGCCGCCACGTCAAGACCGCATGCAAGGACTGCCATAGCAGCCTGGTCTACAAGGAGGCGCCTAGCGCCTGCACCGGCTGCCACCGCAAGGACGACAAGCACGAGGGGACCCTGGGCGAGCGCTGCGCCGATTGCCATTCGGCCCAGGACTGGAAGACCCCAGGCTTCGACCATGGGCGCACGCGCTTTCCCTTGCGGGACGCACATGCGCTGCCCAAGGTGACATGCGCAGCCTGCCACAAGGACCTGCGCAGCTTCCGCGACATACCGAAGGCTTGCCTGGATTGCCACCGGCGCGACGACCGCCACGAAGGGCAACTGGGCGCCGATTGCGCAGCCTG
The DNA here is from genome assembly GCA_035571715.1 of Ramlibacter sp. Taxonomy (GTDB): domain Bacteria; phylum Pseudomonadota; class Gammaproteobacteria; order Burkholderiales; family Burkholderiaceae_C; genus Ramlibacter. Next base: position 1,949 of record DATNCB010000446.1, on the reverse strand, counting down.
TCACGGCGAGCAACGCTGGGTGGGGATGCGCTTCGACCATTCGGTCGCGCGCTTCACGCTCGCCGGCGCGCATGTGCCAGTGCCCTGCAAGTCGTGTCATCTGAGCCCGCGCTATCGCGACGCCGCGCGGGATTGCGCAAGTTGCCATGAGAAGGCCGACGTCCACAAGCGCAGCCTGGGCGCCGCCTGCGAGGGTTGCCACAACGTGCGCGACTGGCGGCTCTGGCGTTTCGATCACGATAAGACCAAGTACCGGCTGGTGAGCGCGCACGCCAAGGTTCGCTGCCAGAACTGCCACTCCGCGCCAGCGCCCACCGGGAGGAAGATCGCTCCGGCGCCGCGCGAGTGCATGGCCTGCCACGCCAAGGACGATACGCACGATAGAAGCTTCGGGTCGCGCTGCGAACAATGCCATCAACCGACCCGCTGGCGGCAAGTCTTCAACCGGCCGGCACTGTCCCTGTCGAGCGGAGGCCTGCAATGACCTGGGGCCGGATGTTGCGCAGCGCGTGGGCCAGCCTGGCGTGGCAGCTGCTTGTACTGGGATTCCTGTTAGCGCTGGGATCGACGCGGGCCGCACCGGGCGGTGATTTCGACCATTTGCGCACGGGATTCGGGCTGAGCGGCGCGCACAACGTCACGCGTTGCGAGAACTGCCACATCGGCGGCATATTCAAGGGCACGCCGCGCGACTGCGAATCCTGTCACACCGGCGGCTCCCGCTATGCCCGGACCAATACTGTCAAGTCCGCTGATCACCTCCCCACGCAGCAGGCTTGCGACCTCTGTCACTCGACCCACAGCTTCACCGCGGCACGCATGAACCACGCCGGCGTGGCGGCGGGCAATTGCCTGAACTGCCACAACGGCGTCCAGGCCAGCGGCAAACCGGCTGGCCATTTCGTGACGCCGGCGTCTTGCGACAGCTGCCACCGAAGCGCCGGCTGGCGGCCGATTTCGGGATTCGCCCATGCGGGGGTTGCCGCGGGCAGCTGCACGAGTTGCCACAACGGCCAGAAGGCGTCCGGCAAGTCAGCCACGCACACGCCTTACCAAAGCGTGGCGGTGCTGTCCGCGGCCAATTGCGACAGCTGCCACAAAGCGGGCAACGTCTCGTGGACTGCGGTCAAGCTGCACACAAGCGTGACTGTCAGCGCCCAATGCGCCACGTGCCACGCGACCAGCAAGCCCAATACGGCGGTGCACAACAACCCGAGCGTTTGCGAGAACTGCCACAAGTCGACCAGTAGCTGGACCGAGGCCAAGGTCGACCACAACGTCGTCTCGACCAACTGCGCCAGCTGCCACAACGGCAGCGGCGCCACGGGCAAGAGCGCCACCCACATCCCGGTGGGCACCACCAATTGCGACTCCTGTCACGGCACCAACGCGTGGAAGCCGAGCCAATGGAACCACACCCAGCTCACGGTGGCCAACCAGTGCGCCAGTTGTCACACCGGAGGCTTCCCGCCGGCCGCAGGCAAGTCGGCCACCCACACGCCCTACCAGAACGTGGCGAGCCTGGCTGCGGCCAACTGCGATAGCTGTCACAAAGCGGGCAAGTGGACGCCGCCCAAGCTGCACATCAGTGTCACCGTTACCGCCCAATGTGCTACCTGCCACGCCAGCACCAAGCCCAACACCGCTGTGCATAGCGGCCAAGCGGCATGCGAGACGTGCCACAAGTCCACCAGCAGTTGGGCCGGCGCCAAGGTCGACCACAGCGTCGTGTCGACCAATTGTGTTAGCTGCCACAACGGCAGCGCGGCCAGCGGCAAGAACGCCACCCACATACCTGTGGGCACCACCAACTGTGTCTCGTGTCACACCACCAGCAGCTGGAAGCCGAGCCCGTGGAACCATACCCAGCTGACCGTTGCCAACCAATGCACCAGTTGCCATACGGGGGCTTTCCCACCGGCCGACGGCAAGTCGGCCAGCCACACGCC
>DATNCB010000445.1:0-7822 GCA_035571715.1 Ramlibacter sp. | reverse complement strand
TATAATTTCGCGTTCCGTAATTCGCCGGTGTAGCTCAGTCGGTAGAGCAGCTCATTCGTAATGAGAAGGTCGGGTGTTCGATTCATCTCTCCGGCACCACTTCAGAGACCCCGCACGCTGTCATGGTGTGCGGGGTTTTTTTCAGCTGCGGCGCACCGGGTCTGTCCGATTCCTTGGCACAAGCGGAATGCTGCAACTGTTCACGTTCACATAGACACGGTCGCCGGGATGGTACGCCTCGCTCCGGCGCAGCGGGACGACCCTGCGCCAGATACGGCCCATGTGCGTGTACGAGACCACCACAAATCGACCGGAAGCAGCCTGCCCAGTCTCTGCGCCATGGCGGCAATCGGACCAGTAGCGGCCCCCCAGCGACGCCGTATCTGCGATCTTGACCACCGTCGCTTCGCGCCAGCCTTCACGCCGCTCGTATTTTCCTTCAGAGGCAAAAGCACCGCGTGTGACAGGAAGCGCAGCGATCAAGACCGCTCCCAACAAGTGCAACGGCATCCGTCGATCGGCAAGAAGCGATTGCGTGCGACTGGTTGCGAGCCTGGTAGGTTTCATGAGCGCTCCTGTCATCTAAGCCGAGCTTGAATCCTTCCGTCGTCGCCCCATTGAGTCCTGGTCGGGCATGACACGGCCTCTTCATTTGGGTGGGTGATATCGCCAAATTTTTGGGTGTTTGGGTGAAGTCACCCAAGTCGTGATGGCAGTAGCTTGTTTGGCTGCCGCGAAATCCGGCCAAGCCTACCCGGCTGGATCGATGACCGTTCGCAAGATATTTCGAACAGAATTCGGCCGCCGATGCGAGCATCATCTTTTGCAGTCCCGCCAATGGAAAAGGCTTCGACAGGATGTGCACGATGCCGTATCGCCGGGCGTCGGCCAGCACCGCCTGGTCTTCGGGGCGGGCAGTCATCAGAACGCTGCAGCAGCAATAGCTGGCTCGAATGGCTTCCAGTGCCTGAAAGCCATTCATGTCCGGAAGGTGATAGTCGAACAGAATCAGTTCGGGGCGGTACTGACAGGCGGACTTGATAGCCAGTTCGCCGGTGCCGGCAATGCGTGCATCCCAGCCGCAGCGGCGGAAATGATGCAGCAAGTTCTTTGCGAGCACCTCTTCGTCCTCGACGATCAGGACTTTCTTGGATACAGAGGCCTGCATGATCACTCAATCAGCACGTTGCGTGCCACTTCGTTCCCGCTGGAGCCCTTGACCTTGACTGGCATACGAATTCGCATCGATTGATGCTATATTTGATGCCTCCCGGCGGACTCCTGCCTATGCGCACCACCATCAACATCGATGACGATTTGCTCGCGAAGGCCGCCAAACTGACAGGCCCGCTGGATCGTTCGGCCATGGTTCGCGAGGGCTTGCAGGCACTCATCCAACGTGAGAGCGCCAAGCGGCTCGCAAAGCTGGGCGGCACACAGCCGAAGCTCAAGCCCGCGCCGCGGCGGCGCCAAGGGGCCGGATCTTGATCCTGGTCGACACGTCGGTGTGGGTCGACCATCTTCGAAAGGGCGATGCCCGGCTCGCCGAGCTACTGGAGCGCGGCGCCGTCGTCATGCACCCGTTAGTGGTTGGCGAAATCGCCTGCGGCAGCCTCGCGGCTCGCTCATCGATCCTGGAACTGCTTCAGGACTTGCCGATGGCGGTCGTGGCCGAAAACACCGAGGTTCTCGACTTCATCGAAAACCGTAGCCTGTTCGGCCGCGGTCTGGGATATGTCGATGCGCACCTGCTGGTCTCCACGGCGCTGACCGATGGGGCATCGCTGTGGACGCGCGACAAACGGCTGCAGGAAGTGGCTGAGGGCCTTGACTGCTCCTACCCGCAGGCCGCAGCTCACTAACCGCCTGGGTTGCCGAATTCAAATGATCGCTTCGGTTGTCTCGATCTGCACCGGCGCATCGCTGGGCGCGCTCGTGCGCTGGTTGCTGGCCACACGCCTCAACCACCTGGTCCCAGGTCTGCCCATGGGCACGCTGGCGGCCAATCTGATCGGCGGCTACCTGATCGGCATTGCGGTCGCCGTGTTTACCCACATGCCGGAACTCTCCCCGCAAGCCCGCCTGTTCGTGGTGACCGGGTTCCTGGGTGGGCTGACCACCTTCTCGACGTTTTCGGCCGAAGTGGTGACGCAACTGCAGCAGGGCGAAACGGCCTGGGCGCTGGCCACGGCGCTCGCGCACCTGCTCGGCTCGTTTGCGCTCACTGCGCTGGGTATCGCCACGGTGGCCTGGGCGCGCAGCTGAGCCTACTTTAGGCAAATTACCTAGCGCGGCACGGTCCTTTCTCCTAGAGCTCCCTGCCGAGCTCCCCTCACACTTGGACACATAGTTTATGCAGCAGGTACGCGAATGCCGAGTGTTTACGACGCGGTCTGCAACTGGGCCAGAAAGACGACCACGTCGATCGGCGAGTTGCGTTTCGTGGCATCGCAACGGGATGACATGGAAAACGACGGGGACGGTCTCATCTACAAGCTGAAGTATTGGCCCACGCTGCCCAGCCACAGCCGGACGGCCGACGTCTATCGTTTGCTTTCCGTGATGAGCCAACGCCCCGTCAACCGGCACTGGATCGTAGGGCACTCCACCAAGATGCGGCCCGCCCAGATCGACGAGCTGCTGCAGCACCTGATCGACGCAGGCGCAATCGAGGTTATCGACGGCTCCAAATATGCCGCCGCGGCGCTAGGGAAGCTCTGAACAAAAGTCGCTAGCGCCACTTCAACCGGGTGCCGGCGCGGCCTGCTGCGGATTCTTGCGCTGCGCCATGCGCTCCACCAGCTGCTTCATGTTGGCGAGCGACGCCAGGTGCAGGGACACCAGGTGCAGCTCGCCGGTGCGAAACAGCGCCAGCACCTGCGCATCCGGCAAGGCCATCAGTTTTTGCTCGTCGACCATCAGCAACCCGCTGACGGTGAAGCTGCGACCGTCCACCAGGTCGGCCCTGGCATCCATCTGCTTGAACAATCCCGCCTGCTCCAGCCGCTCGCAAAGCAGTTCGGTGCGGCGGTATTCCTGCTGGTAGCGGGTCAGGAAGTCCAGCGCGTTCTGCAGGAAAGGCGTGTTGGCGCCCTGCGCGTCGAACAGCGGCTGCCCCTCTTTTTCGTTCAGGCCGGGAAAAGCCTCGTCGATGCACACGGCCATGTTCTGGCCGGGCAGTTCCGTCAGCACGAACGGATAGCACCGCACAAAAGCCGGAATGCAGGCCGCGGCCCAGCGGTCCTGCTCGTCCACGAACAGGTTTTCGCCGTTGCGCAGGCCGAGCATGGCCACGGGCAGGGTCTTCCGGTTGGGCGCGCGGGTGAAGACGATGGCGTATTCCTTGCACGCCTCGGCGAACTCGACTCCCGCCAGGTAGATCGAATTGGCCTTGCGGGCAAAGCCAAAGCCCGGGCTCGCAGCAACGCGGCTCTTGCGATGCTTTTCGCGATCCAGCAGCGCCGGCTTTTCGAAGTAAACGGGACTCGACATGGCGATCACTCTCTTTCTCTGGTCAATCCGCGGCGTCGCCTTCGACGCGCCGCGCCTCAGGCACTCGCGCCGCGGCGATCACCTTGTCGATGCGCTTGCCATCGAGTTGCACCACCTCGAACAGCCAGTCGCCGCAATCGATTCGCTCGCCGGCGGCCGGCAGATGCCCGGATACCGACATGAGCAGCCCCGCGAGCGTGTTGTAGCGGCCCCGATCCTCCTCGGGCAATTCGTCGATGTCCAGCCGCGCCTTGAGTTCGGCCACCGGCATCAGGCCATCGAGCAGCCAGGACCCGTCCTCGCGCTGGGTGGCCCACGCTTCCGCCTGGGCAACCGGCTGCAATTCGCCCGTGATGGCCTCCAGCAGGTCGTGCGGCGTCATCAGGCCCTGCACGACGCCCCACTCGTCCACCACGAACACGATGCGCCCCGAGCGGGCACGAAACTGCTCGAGCAGTTCCATGCCGCTCAGCGTCTCGGGCACGAACAGCGCCGGCGACGTGTGCTGCTCCACGCTGCCCGCCGCGTCCGGCGCCGCGGCCAACAGCCTGGCCACGCTCACCACGCCCAGCACGTTGTCCAGCGATCCGCGGCACACGGGGTACCAGGAATGCGCGCCATCCTCACCGATCTGGCGCAGCGCCTGCGCGATGGTCAGGCCGGCGTCCAGCCATTGAACGTCCGAACGGGGCACCATCATTGAAGTGAGCGGACGATCGTCCAGGTGGAACACGTTCGCCACCATCTGGCGCTCGTGCTGCTCGATCACGCCGGCATCCACACCTTCCTCCAGGCTGTGGGCGATTTCCTCTTCGGTCATGCCGCGCGCCCGTGCCGTGTCGATCGGCAGCAGCTTGAGCACGCCCTGCGTCGTTGCCGACAGCAGCTTGACGAAGGGGCCGGCCACGCGCGCCAACCACGCCATGGGCCGTGCGACCCAGCGCGACACGGTCTCGGGATAGAGCTGGCCGATCCGCTTGGGCACCAGTTCGCCGAAGATGATCGTGATGAAAGTGATGATGGTCACGACGATCGCGGTCGCCGCGATGCCCGAAATCCTGGCCGTGATGCCGAAGCCCTGCAGCCAGTGCGCCACCCCTTCGCTGAATGCGCCCTCGGCCACGATGCCGTTGAGGATGCCGGTGGCCGTGATGCCGACCTGGACCGTGGACAGGAAGCGCGTCGGATGCTCCAGCAGGTTCAAAGCCGCCACCGCGCCGTTGTCGCCGTCTTCGGCCATCGCCAACAGGCGCGGCTTGCGACTGGATGCAAGCGCCAGTTCCGACATGGCGAACAACCCGTTCAGCAACGTGAGGACCGCGATCAGCAGGACGTTCATGAACAAGCGCTCAGGGCCTTGAGGGAGAATCGGACACCATGGCACTTTACTTCAATGGTGAAGTGGCTCACTGCACGTATTGCCCGAGCACGGGCAACCGCTTGAGCTTGCCAATCTGCCGCCCCTGCGCGCGCCAAATCTCCCGCCACGCCGTGGCCTCACTGCACCCGAACATATCCGCCAGCATCGGGATAGTGAACAACCCCGGGCATTCCAGTCGCAGCCTTGCCAGCTCTGCCCCGTCTTCCGCCGACAACGCCTTAGGCTGACCTCCCCAGCGCACTCCGCGTCGGTACGCCGCCACTTGCCCAGCTATCGCCCGTTCGCGGATCAACGTCCGCTCAAACTGGCCGACCGCTCCGAGTATTTGCACGATGAACACACCAACAGGCGACGACGTGTCTATGGGCTCTGTCAGGCTGCGGAACCCCGCCCCGACGTGCTGCACCGCCTCGAGGATGTTCAGCAGGTCCTTGAGGCTTCTCGCCACCCTATCGAGCTTGTAGACAACCAGGACATCCCCGGCCCGCAGCGCCTGCACCGCCGCCCGCAACTGCGGACGATCCCCGACAGAGCTACATTTTTCCGCGTAGACGCGCCCCACCCCGGCAGCGCTGAGCGCGTCCAACTGCAAATGGTTTTCTTGTTCGCTAGTGGACACGCGGGCATATCCGTACAGCATCCCCTCACCCGCTTATTGTTGTAGCGGCGAGCATACGCTCACCCGCACCATCGTTAGAGGGACGACGCCCATTCCTTGAACCCCGACCGCTTGCGAGCGGCAAGCTTCCCCATCGCCGCCTTGACCTCAGGTGCCCGGACCTGCCGCGGCCGGTGTAACTGCCCGCCCGCGATCGACTCTTCTCGCGCAGCCGCGTGTAACTGCCCCTCAGCCTGGCCGGTGTAACTGGCGACCGTGTGCATCTGCACAACAGGCGCGTGTAACTGCGTCGCCAGGGCCACCAGCCAGCGCGCCAACGGTTCAGGCGTTGCCTCACGATCCGACCGCGCCAGATTCAGTGTCCTGCCGCCGGCGCGTGTAACTTGAACCGGCATCGCAGGAATGTCAGCAGGCTCGCAACCAACCACGTAGAGGTATGTCGGCTTAGGAGCAGGGTGACCCCACCACCCTTGATCGACCAGCAACGTAAAACCGCCCCAGGCATCGCGCACGCCGCCCGGCGCCGGCATCCCACAAGCCCGCCACAGCCCAGACTGGTACGGATGCTCCAGGACACCGCCGAACGCGCGGCACAGGCCCACTGCGACCGGTCCCAGCGCCTTTTCCTCAGGCCGGTCCTTTGCGCCCGGCCAATGCCGCATGACACCCCAGGTCCGGCAAGGCGGATGGCAGATCACCGGGCCAAGCCCGGTGTAACTGCGAGCATCCCGCCCCTCATCCCAGCACTCAACCCCAAGACCCTTGTAGACAGAGTCCGCGCGCACGAACAACGCCGCGACCATCACGGTGCCTCAGTCGCGAGAATGTAGAACTCACTCAGAGGCGCAAATCGGTGCGACACGATGACCGAGCCGCCCGGCACCTGGAAACAGGCCGTTATCAGGTCACCGATGTAATCGGCAGCGAGGTAAGTCACCTGCCGGTCAACCTTAGGCTTCCCCTCCGAGTGGCTGTACCGATTCACCCCATCCGGCAGCATGGCGTAATGCTTCGTGATGTACTTCGAAACATAGGACGCCATCTTGTATAGCCCCATGTTCTTCCGACGTTTCTTGCCCCACTTGGAGGCCTTGCCGCCCACGAAGCACAGCCCGTTATCGTCACCCACGATGGAACGCCAAATCACGGTCCCGAGCTTCCACGCCTCAATCTTGACGCCCTGATACTCCACGTGCTTAGGAAGCCGATGGCAAGCCACGTGCATATGCCACGCGCCACGCTCCTGCGGCTCAAAGCCGGTGCAGTAGTCGAACCGACCACCGAGCGCCCGCCGCATCCTGCGGACCCACTCCTTATGATGTTTTTTGGCGAGCGCCTCGTCCGTCTGATTCTCTCGATAGGTGAGGGTGAGCAATTCGTTGAAGCCGCAATGGATGATGAACCACTTGCACGCCATTTTTGCCCGGTTGGCGTGCCGCCGTCGCGCTTGCTCCTTCAACTCCGCGATGTATTCCGCGTCCAGCTCTGGAGACAGCTCCCGGTCCGCAGGGATCAGCATGAACGCGGGCGCCGGTCCCATATCCTCGTAGCAGTACGCCGGGCTAACCGTGCGCTCCATGATCGGCCCGCAAGTTTTGGTCGACACCTTGAACACACCCGGCCTCCTGATGCGCTCGTACAAAATTCCGTCTATGATCCGTCCCATTGGGATGCTCCTCGTTATGTTCCCGATCACGCCCCCGGAAGGTTCCAGCCTTCGCGGGGGTTTTCTTTTTTCTAAAGACCGGCAGCGATCAGCAAAGCCGCCAGCGCTGCACACATCCGACGGTACTTCTCCACCGCCGCCTCATTCTTTGACTTCCCCAACAAAAACCGATAGGTCTCAAGCCCACTTGCCAGCTTGCTCACCCACCCATCGGGATAGCAGTAATCGTTAGCGTGTTCCAAAGTGGCCTTTGAATAAATTAAGGCCGCGCTCCGCGCGGCCGGGTCCCCCCCGCACAGCGGGGTCCCCCCCGGCCGTCGGAGCGGAGCACACCGGCAACGGCCCCAGGAGGCACGCAGCGGCAGAACCATAGCCGTTGACCCCGACCCCGCTGCACTTGTCGCGCCAGTCGCCTGAAGGCTTGGTGTCACGCCCGCTACGCTCAAGTGCGGACGCAGGGTCTAGCGCCGTGAAAAACCCGCCCGTTGCCAATCCCTGGAAGCCACCCCCGCTGACCCCATGACAAGCGAGGGGCGCAACGGGGGTGTCTTTTTTTCCAGGGACCGGCAACAGCCGGTTTTTTCTTGTGTGCCTGCAACCACTCCCCCCGCCCTCGCCAGCGAGGGAGCGAGGAAGCACTGCTGAAGGTATCCACTTTTCAACA
>DATNCB010000444.1:0-5257 GCA_035571715.1 Ramlibacter sp. | reverse complement strand
CACCGCGAGCGCGCCGGTGGCGATCAACTGGCGCAGCACGCCGCGCAACTGCGTTTCGCTGAAGTGCGCGCCGATGCCGAAGGTGCTCAGGCGCTGGTGGCCGAACTGGGCCACCTTCTCGGTCTGCTTGCCGCGCACGATATCCATCACATGGCCGGCGCCGAAGCTGATGCCGCTTTGCTGCTGCACGCGATAGATCGTCGACAGCAATTTGCGCGCGGCCTCGGTGCCGTCCCAGATCTGCGGCGGGTTCAGGCAGTTGTCGCAGTTCCCGCAGGGCGTGGATGCCTCGCCGAAATAGCCCAGCAGCCGCACCCGCCGGCAGTCCGTGGCCTCGGCCAGCGCCAACAGCGCGTCGAGTTTTCCGCGCATCACCTGCTTGAAGTCTTCGCCGGCCGGGCTTTCGTCGATCATGCGGCGCTGGTTCACCACGTCCTGCAGGCCGTAGGCCATCCAGGCCGCAGCCGGCAAACCGTCGCGTCCGGCGCGTCCGGTTTCCTGGTAATAGCCTTCGATGTTCTTGGGCATATCCAGGTGCGCGACGAAGCGCACGTCGGGTTTGTCGATGCCCATGCCGAAGGCGATGGTGGCCACCATCACGACGCCGTCCTCGCGCAGGAAGCGGTCCTGGTTGGCCTGTCTCGTGTCGGACTCGAGTCCGGCGTGATACGGCAGCGCGTCGATGCCCTGCTGGCACAGCGTCTGCGCGATCTCCTCGACCCGCTTGCGGGTCTGGCAGTAGACGATGCCGGCTTCCCCTTCGTGCTCGCCTTCGATGAAGCGCAGCAACTGCGCCGTCGCATCTTTTTTCTCGACGATCGTGTAGTGGATGTTGGGCCGGTCGAAGCTGCTGATGAACTGCTGCGCCTCGCCCAGTTGCAGCCGCTCCACGATGTCCGCGCGGGTGATCGCATCGGCGGTGGCCGTCAGTGCGATGCGCGGCACCGAGGCGTAGCGCTCGTGCAGCACCGTCAGGGCCCGGTACTCCGGCCGGAAGTCGTGGCCCCACTGGCTCACGCAATGAGCTTCGTCGATCGCGAACAGGCTGAGCTTGCCGCGCTCGTGCAGCGAGTCGAGCTGGGCCAGGAAGCGCGGCGTGGTCACGCGCTCCGGGGCGGCGTAGACCAGCGTGAGGTCGCCACGCAGCATGCGCCTTTCGACGGCGTTGGCTTCCTCGCCCGACAAACTGGAGTTCAGGAACTGCGCGTCGACGCCGGCTTCGTGCAGGGCGCCGACCTGGTCGTGCATGAGGGCGATCAGCGGCGACACGACCACCGTGACGCCGTGGCCGGCCCGCTGCCGCGCGATGGCCGGGATCTGGTAGCACAGCGACTTGCCGCCGCCCGTGGGCATGAGCACGAGCGCGTCGCCGCCGGCGATCACGTGGTCCACGATCGCCGCCTGGGGTCCCCGGAACTGCTCGTAGCCGAAGACTTCGTGGAGGATGGAGCCGGGACCGGCAGCGGATGAAAGCAAGATGGCCCGTATTGTCCCAGGGAAAAACAGAAAACAAAGCGCTCCCTACAATGCAGTCATCATGAAACCGATCGTCTACACCCGTGGCCGGGCCTTGCCAGGCCTGCTCGAGCAGCGCATCGCGATCCTCGACGGCGCGATGGGCACGATGATCCAGCGTTTCCGGCTGTCCGAAAGCGACTATCGCGGCGAGCGTTTCAAGGGCCACCCCAAGGACCTGAAGAACAACGGCGAGCTGCTCAGCCTGACGCGGCCCGATGTGATCCGCGACATCCACGAGGGCTATCTCGCGGCCGGAGCGGACATCATCGAGACCAACACCTTCGGCGCCACGCGCATCGCGCAGGACGACTATGCGCTCGGGGACCTGGCGCGCGAGATGAACCTGGCTTCAGCGCGGCTCGCGCGCGCGGCGGCCGACAAGTTTTCCACTCCGGACAAGCCGCGCTTCGTTGCCGGCGCCCTCGGCCCGACGCCCAAGACTGCCAGCATCAGCCCCGACGTGAACGACCCGGCGGCGCGCAACGTGGACTTCGAACAGCTGCGCGCGGCCTATTACGAGCAGGTGCAAGGACTGGTCGAAGGCGGGGTGGACCTGCTGCTGATCGAGACGATCTTCGACACGCTCAATGCCAAGGCGGCCCTGTTCGCGATCGACGAGTATTTCGAGCAGTCGGGCGAGCGCCTGCCGCTTGTCATCAGCGGCACCGTCACCGACGCATCGGGGCGCATCCTCAGCGGCCAGACGGTGACGGCGTTCTGGTACAGCGTGCGGCACGCGCAGCCGCTGGCTGTCGGCCTGAACTGCGCCTTGGGCGCGGCGCTGATGCGCCCTTACATCCAGGAGCTGGCGCGGGCGGCCGGCGACACTTTCATCAGCTGCTATCCCAACGCCGGCCTGCCCAATCCGATGAGCGAAACCGGCTTCGACGAGACACCGGAAGTCACGGCGCGGCTGCTGCGTGAGTTCGCGGCCGAAGGGCTGGTGAACATCGTGGGCGGCTGCTGCGGCACCACGCCGGAGCACATCGTCGCGATCCGCGACGCCGTCGGGCCGCTGCCGGCCCGCGCGGTGCGGCGCGAGTACTTCTACCCGGAAGCGGCGTAGCCATCGTGCATCCTGCTCAAGGGTCCGAGCTGGACGCCGGAGCGCTCCAGCAGCTCGGCAAACGCGCCGCCGGACAGGATCTTGTATTCGTTGCCGCGCGCCGGCCCGATCGGATCGCGCGCCGCCGTCCCGGTCGCCGCGTGGCACATCAGCAGATCGCCCTCCTGCGCCGCAGCGATCCATTGCGCCAGCAAAGCGAGGTAGCGCTGCGCGCTGCCCTGGAAATCGTAGACGCCCAGCAGGTGCGTGTTCTGGCCAAAGCCCTGTTCGTGCGCCAGTTCGGTGAGCCGATCGCAGCCGAGCCGCTCGATCAGCCAGGGCTTGATCCCGGCCGAGGGCGCCGCGGCCGGCCGTGTCGTGCGCCTCAACCAGGGGCGCCGGCGTGGGTAGCGCTTCACGAGCGCATCGAGCAACAGGTCGCGGATGACGGGGAACTGATGGATGTGCTGGTGCCCGTCGACATGCGCGGGCGGCCGTGCCAGCCCCTCTTCGAACGCGTCGAGCTGGGCATGGATTTCCGCGCGCAGCCGGGCCCGGTCGATCAGGCGCGCGCCGGACAGCGCCACCAGCAGCGGCAACGGCCGGCGCGACGCGCTCGCCAGCGGGTGCTCGGTCAGATCCAGATGCAAGCCGACGTCGGTGCGCTGCGGGTCCAATCCTGCCAGCGCGGGCGCGCCGGCGCGCCACAGCGGGGCGCCGACCATGCAGCTGATCGCGGTGACGCGCCCCAGGCCCGCCAGCGCCAAAGCGGCTTCGTCGATGCCTGCGTGAAGCCCGAAATCGTCGATGCAGACGGCGATGCGCGTCGGGCGGACCGGGGGTGCCACCTCAGGGCTGCTCCATGAAAAAAGCCGCGATTCGGTTAGCTTGCTTCATCGCGGTCGGCTGTGCGGCGGCGCTGACGCATCTGGGCGTGGTCGTGATGCTGGTCAGCCGCCTCGGCCAGCTGCCGCTGGTGGCGAACGTGATCGGCTGGCTGGTCGCGTTCATCGTCTCCTTTGCCGGCCACTGGCTGCTCACGTTCCGTTCGCAGCAGGCGCCCTTGTGGCGGTCGGCCGGCCGCTTTTTCGGCGTGTCGGCCGCCGGCTTTGCCACCAACGAAGTCGCATACGCGCTGCTGCTGCAATGGAGCAGCTGGCGGTACGACGTGGTGCTGGCGCTGGTACTGGTGGGCGTTGCAGTCATGACTTACTTGTTGAGTTCGCGCTGGGCGTTTGTGGGCAGCTTCCAGCACTGACGGGCGACGTCGACCGGCCGGGCACGCGCCACAGCACCGTGGCGCCGCTTCGCGCGATCTGCGTCGCTTTGGCAAGGGCGGGCATCGACACATGGGCATAGTAGCCAACCACCCAGGTGGTCGTCGCATTGCAGACGGTATCCCCGAGCTCGGCGGGCGACAGCAGCACGCGCGCGGCAGGGCCGGAGGCGAATCGCTGCGCGTCCAGCAACTCCTTGCTCCAGTTGTCGCGCCCGACGACCCGCGGATCGCTCCAGTCCTCGACGACCCGCACCGGTGCGCTCAAGTGCGCGTAGAAAGGCACGTCGAAGTAGTAGTCGTACAGGAAAACAACCGGCTCACCGGGTCCCCTTTGCTGGGCCAGTGTCCGGCCAAGGTCGCGCATTGACTTGCCCGGAAATGCCGAACCGGCTGCGACCACCGCAAGGCAGGCGACTGTGGCGACGGCGGCGCCGACGCGCCACAGCCGCCCGATTCGTGGCGAATCGGGCCAGCCCAGGGAAATCCTGTCGCCGATCAGGAAAGCCAGCGGCACCGTCGTGGGCAGGACGTAGCCGATGATTTTCGATTGGGGTATTGAAAAAAAGACTGTGACGAGCACCAGCCACAGCCACATCAGTTTTCGCACCGGCCCGAGCCGCGAATCGTTCCAGTAAGCAGGCCTGGCGGCGGCGGGCAGCCACAGGATCCAGGGCAGCGTCGTCAGTGCCAGCGCCGCGGGCAGGAACCAGAACGGCTGCGCGTTGTTGAATCCGGCCTGCGCAAACCGCTTGAAGTGCTGCACGATGAAAAAGTAATCGGCGAATTCCGGAAAGCGCGACTGCATGGCAACGAACCAGGGCACCGCGACGGCCAGAAACAGTGCCATGCCGGGCAGCCACAGAAGCGATGCCAGCAGCCGCAGCCGCCGCAGCACCAGTAGCCAGGCAAGGATCACCAGGCCCGGCAACGCGACGCCGATCAGGCCCTTGGCCAACAGGCCGAGCGCGGCGAAGGCGTACGCGAGCCCCAACACTCCACGGGACGAAAGGCCTTGCTCGGCTTGCAGAGCCACGTGCGCCAACGCCAGCACGGTGGCGGCGATGCAGCCGGCCACGAGCATGTCGAGATTGGCGAATTGCGCGCCGATGAAAAAAAGCGGTTGCGTCACCAGCACCAGGAGCGACAGCCGGGCACTGGACGGACCGCTCCAGCGCAGTGCGAATGCGTACAGCGCGGACGCCGCCGTCGCAGCGCCGAGCAGCGGCGCCACGCGAGCCGCCCACTCGAGCGGCCCGAACACCGAGAGCGCAGCAGCCGTGATCCAGTAAAACAGCGGCGGCTTGTGGAAGTACGGCAATCCGTCCAGCGTCGGCACCAGCCAGTTGCCCGAGCGCAGCATCTCCAGCGCAACCCCGGCGTAACGTCCCTCGTCGGGGACGGCCAGCGGCCGCACC
>DATNCB010000443.1:0-1554 GCA_035571715.1 Ramlibacter sp. | reverse complement strand
GTCGGCTGGATATAGCCGAACTTCCACCCCAGCAGGATGCACACGAAAAGCAGGATAGAAAAACCCACGCGGAAAGCCAGGGCACGCGCCATGTTGCTGGTCTTGGGCTTGCCGTCACGGCCGTCCCTCATCATGAAGAAGAGTGCCGAGCCCAGGCTGCCGATGATGGCCACGAACGCCAGGAGCACCAGGTATTTCATGGCAGCGATTATCCCGTGAGCCGACTTCGATCGGCGCGCTTCTGGCTGGTCAGTCTCGCGGCGGTGGCGGGGATCGCCGCGACCTTCGCGCTGGGTGCCTGGCAGCTGGGCCGGGCCCAGGAAAAGCTCGCGCTGCAGGCGTCGATCGACGCGCGCAAGGCGCAGCCGCCCATGGGCAACCAGGCCTTGCTCGGCGCCGGGCGTTTGGCCGATCTCATGCACCGCCCCATCGCGCTGCGGGGCACCTGGCTGGCGCAACACACGATCTATCTCGATAACCGGCAGATGCACGGCACGCCGGGCTTCTACGTGGTGACGCCGCTGCGGCTGGAAGGCAGCGGCTGGGCCGTGCTGGTCGAGCGCGGCTGGGTCCAGCGCAACTTCGTCGATCGCGAAAAGCTGCCGCCGATCGAAACGCCCGGCGGCGTGATCGAGGTGCGCGGGCGCATCGCCCCGCCTCCTGCCAAGCTATACGAGTTTGCCGGGACACCCTCGGGGCGCATACGGCAAAATCTCGACTTGGCACAATGGCGGGCGGAGACCGGTTTGGCCTTGTTGGACGTCGCCGTGCAGCAGACCGGAGAGCGGTCGGACGGCCTGCTGCGCGACTGGCCCGAGGCCGCCAGCGGCGCCGAGAAAAATTACGGCTACGCCTTCCAGTGGTGGGCCTTGAGCGCCCTGTTCGCAATCCTTTATGTCTGGTTCCAGTTCATCGCTCCACGCCGAAAGGCCATCCATGCTTGACCGGCCGGTGGCCATGACCGTGCATTCGTTGCCGGTGCCGCAAGAGGCGCTGGCGCGCGACGCGCAGCGCACGGCGCGCGGCCGCTTGCGTATGTTGTTGGTGCTGCTGGTGTGCGCGGCGCCGGTGCTCGCTTCCTATCTCACCTACTACGTCATCCGGCCCGAGGCCCGGCGCAACTACGGAGAGCTGATCGACCCGCAGCGGCCACTGCCCGCCATTGCCGGCACGACTCTGGCGGGCCAAGCAGTGCCGCTGCCCTCGCTCAAGGGCCAGTGGCTGCTGGTCAGTGTGGCCGGCGGTGCCTGCGAGAGCGCCTGCGAGCGCCATCTGTACCTCCAGCGCCAGTTGCGCGAGAGCCTGGGCCAGGACAAGGAGCGGGTCGATTGGCTGTGGCTGGTGGCCGATGGCGCGCCGGTGCGCGAGCCCTTGCGCCTGGCGCTGTCGCAAGCCGTCGTGCTGCGCGTGCCCGGACCTGCGCTGGAACAATGGCTGGCACCGGCGCCGGGCCGCAGCCTCTCCGATCATTTGTACGTGGTCGACCCAATGGGCAACTGGATGATGCGTTTCCCCGCCGGCCTCGACACGGCCGGGGCAGCCAAGGCCAAGCGC
>DATNCB010000442.1:0-9499 GCA_035571715.1 Ramlibacter sp. | reverse complement strand
GGCACCAACATCGCCGTCAAGTCGGTGATCGAAGCCGCGGCCGATGGCTACACGCTGTTGATGGCCGCGAATGCACTGGCAGCGAACATGGCGCTGTACCAGCCACCGCCATTCGACGCCGAGCGCGAACTGGTACCGGTGGCACTGATCGGCCGCGTGCCGGTGGTGATCGCTGCCAACCCGGGCGCGCCTTATTCCAGCGTGGCCCAGCTGATCCAGGCAGCCAAGGCCAAGCCGGGATCGATTGCCTTTGCCACGCCGGGCAACGGTTCCACGCCGCACATGGCGGGAGAGTTGTTTGCCCGGGCCGCCGGCATTTCGCTGCTCCACATTCCCTATCGCGGGGGTGCCCAGGCGGTCACGGACGTCATTGGCGGGCAGGTTCCCCTGCTCGCGATGAACGCGCTGGAGGTCAAGCCCCACGTGGCGAGCGGCAAGCTCAAGGTGCTGGCCGTGCTGAGCCCGACCCGGTCGGCCATCTTCCCTGAAGTGCCGACGATCGCCGAATCGGGCTTCCCCGGATTCGAAGCGTCGGTCTGGTACGCATTGATGGCGCCGGCTGCGACACCCAAGCCCGTCGTCGCCAAGCTCCATGCCGAAGTGCAGAAGGCGCTGAAGACGCCAGAGGTGCAGGGGCGGATGACCGCCGTGGGCGGGGAAGTGATCCCCGGCAGCATGGACATGGTCGCAGCGCTGATCCACTCCGAGCGCCAGCGCTATGAAAAGCTCGTGCGCGAAGCCCACATCAAACCCGATTGATCGACTGCGACGAGACGAGAATGGATTTCACCAAGACCCCCGGCTGGCTCGACTGGTACGCCAACCCCAGCAAGCCACAATTCAAGCTTCCGCCCGGTAGCGTCGACGCGCATTGCCATGTGTTCGGCCCTGGCGCGCAGTTTCCCTTCGCGCCCGAGCGCAAGTACACACCGTGCGATGCCAGCAAGAAACAGCTGTTCGCGCTGCGCGATCACCTGGGCTTCGACAAGAACGTGCTCGTGCAGGCGACCTGCCACGGTGCCGACAACAGCGCGCTGCTGGACGCGCTGCGGCATTCGAACGGCAAAGCCAGGGGCGTGGTGACTGTCAAGCGCAACGTCACCGATCGGGAACTGCGCGACATGCACGAAGCCGGCGTGCGCGGCGTGCGTTTCAACTTTATCAAGCGGCTGGTGGACTTCACACCCAAAGACGAGCTGATCGAGATCGCCGAGCGTATCGCTCCGCTCGGCTGGCATGTCGTGATCTATTTCGAGGCGGTGGACCTGCCGGAACTGTGGAACTTCTTCACCGCCTTGCCCACGACCGTTGTGGTGGACCACATGGGGCGGCCCGACCTGAGCAAGCCGGTGGACGGCCCCGAGTTCGAGCTGTTCGTCAACTTCATGCGGCAGCACTCCAACGTCTGGAGCAAGGTCACCTGCCCGGAGCGGCTGAGTGTTTCCGGCCCGCCGGCACTTGATGGTGAACGCGATGCCTACCGCGATGTCGTGCCCTTCGCGCGGCGCATCGTCGAGAACTTTCCCAACCGGGTCCTCTGGGGCACCGACTGGCCGCATCCGAATTTGAAAGACCATATGCCGGACGACGGCCTGCTGGTGGATTTCATCCCCCACATCGCCGTGACGCCCGAGTTGCAGCACAAGCTGCTGGTGGAGAATCCGACGCGCCTGTACTGGCCCGAAGGAAAATAAATGCCGCTCGACAAACCTTACCTGGACGTGCCCGGCACGACGATTTTCGACGCCGAGCAGTCGCGCAAGGGCTACCACCTCAACCAGTTCTGCATGTCGCTGATGAAGGCCGAGAACCGCGAGCGTTTCAAGGCCAACGAGCGCGCCTACCTGGACGAGTGGCCGATGACGGAAGAGCAGAAGCAGGCCGTGCTCGCGCGCGACCTGAACCGCTGCATCGCGCTGGGCGGCAACATTTATTTCCTGGCCAAGATCGGCGCTACCGACGGCAAGAGCTTCCAGCAGATGGCCGGCAGCATGACCGGAATGACGGAAGAGGAATATCGCAAGATGATGGTGGCGGGCGGCCGCTCCGTCGAAGGCAACCGCTACATCGGCGAGAAGCCGGCGGAGAAAAAATAAATGGCCCGCATCACCGCCAGCGTCTACACCTCGCACGTGCCTGCCATCGGCGCGGCGCTCGACATGGGAAAGACCCAGGAGCCGTATTGGCAGCCCGTGTTCAGGGGCTACGAGTTCTCCAGGCAGTGGCTGAAGGAGCAGAAACCCGATGTGATTTTTCTGGTCTACAACGACCATGCGAACGCGTTCAGCCTGGACATCATTCCAACGTTCGCCATTGGCACCGCGGCCGAATTCAAGGTGGCCGACGAAGGCTGGGGACCGCGGCCGGTGCCCAAGGTGATCGGGCACCCGGACCTGGCGTCGCATATCGCGCAGTCGGTGATCCAGCAGGACTTCGACCTGACCATCGTCAACAAGATGGACGTGGACCATGGGCTCACGGTGCCCTTGTCGCTGATGTGCGGCCAGCCGCAGGCTTGGCCGTGCCCGGTGATCCCGTTCGCAGTCAACGTGGTGCAGTACCCGGTGCCTTCCGGACGGCGCTGCCTTAACCTGGGCAAGGCGATCCGCAAAGCGGTGGAGAGTTATGACGAGGGCCTGAAGGTGCAGATCTGGGGTACCGGTGGCATGAGCCATCAGCTGCAGGGTCCGCGCGCCGGCCTGATCAACCGCGAGTTCGACGCCGCATTCCTCGACCGGCTGATCGCCGACCCGGAGGCGCAGGCCGCCGTGCCGCACATCGACTACGTGCGCGAGGCGGGCAGCGAAGGCATCGAGTTGGTGATGTGGCTGATCGCGCGCGGCGCCATGGCCGATCTGGCGGGCGGCCGGCCGCCCAATGTCTTGCACCGCTTCTACCATGTGCCCGCGTCGAATACGGCGGTGGGACATCTGATTTTGGAGAACAGCTAATGATCAGAGTAGCTCTCGCCGGCGCCGGCGCATTCGGCATCAAGCACCTGGACGGCATCAAGCTGATCGACGGCGTTGAAGTGGTCTCGCTCGTCAGCCGCGAACTGGGCAAGACCAAGGAAGTGGCTGCGAAGTACGGCATCGGTCACGTGACCACCGAGCTGGCCGAGAGCCTGGCGCGCAAGGATGTCGATGCGGTGATCCTGTGCACGCCGACGCAGATGCACGCATCGCAGGCCATCCAGTGCCTGAGAGCCGGCAAACATGTGCAGGTGGAAATTCCGCTGGCTGACAATCTGAAGGACGCACAGGCCGTGGTGGCCCTGCAGAAGGAAAGCGGCCTGGTCGCCATGTCCGGCCACACGCGGCGCTTCAATCCCAGCCACCAATACGTGCACAAGAAGATCAACGCCGGCGAATTCAACATTCAGCAGATGGATGTGCAGACCTTCTTCTTTCGCCGCAGCAACATGAACGCACTGGGCCAGCCGCGCAGCTGGACCGACCACCTGCTGTGGCACCACGCCGCGCATACGGTGGATCTGTTCGCTTACCAGTGCGGCAGCCCGATCGTGAAGGCGAATGCTATCCAGGGCCCGATCCATCCGACACTGGGTATCGCGATGGACATGAGCATCCAGCTCAAGGCAGCCAACGGCGCGATCTGCACGCTGTCGCTCAGCTTCAACAACGAAGGCCCGCTCGGCACCTTCTTCCGCTACATCGGCGATACCGCGACCTACATCGCCCGCTACGACGACCTGTTCAACGGCAAGGAAGAGAAGATCGACGTGAGCAAGGTGGACGTCAGCATGAACGGCATCGAGCTGCAGGACCGCGAGTTCTTCGCGGCCATCAAGGACGGCCGCGAGCCCAATGCCAGCGTGTCGCAGGTGCTGCCTTGCTATGAAATCCTGCACCGGCTCGACCAGCAGCTAAGCGACTGAGAAATGCAGCAAAGACAGCTCGGCCCGTTCCAGGTCAGCGCAATCGGCCTGGGCTGCATGAACTTCAGTCACGCGTACGGCACGCCGCCGCCCGCGGAGCAGGGGGAACGCGTTCTCTTGGCGGCCCTGGATGCCGGCGTCACCTTGTTCGACACGGCAGCACTCTACGGCTTCGGCAAGAACGAGGAACTGATCGGAAGGGTTCTTTCAAAGCACAGGAACCGCTTCACGCTGGCCAGCAAGGGCGGCATGGCGGGGGTGCAGTTCGAGGACGGCATCAAGCGGGTCATCGATGGCCGCCCTGCCGCCATCCGCAAGAACTGCGAAGACAGTTTGCGGCGCCTGCGCACGGACGTGATCGATCTGTATTACCTGCACCGCTGGGACAAGAAGGTGCCGGTCGAAGACGGCGTGGGCGCGATCTCCGATCTGGTGCGCGCGGGCAAGGTGCGCGCCATCGGCTTGTCCGAGGTTTCGGCCGCGACGCTGCGCAAGGCGCATGCGGTGCACCCGATCAGCGCGGTGCAGACCGAGTATTCGCTGTGGACGCGCAATCCGGAGATCGCCGTGCTCGAGGCCTGCCGTGAACTGGGCGCGACCTTCGTTGCCTTCAGCCCGCTGGCCCGCGGCTTTCTTTGCGACGCGCTGCACGATGTTTCGACATTGCACGCCAAGGACCTTCGCCGCTCGATGCCGCGCTTCTCGCCGGAGAATTACGCGGCCAACCTGAAGCTGTTGCCGCCCTACAAAGACCTGGCGCGTGAGGCCGGCTGCACGCCCGCGCAGCTCGCGCTGGCCTGGCTATTGCACAAGGCGCCGTATGTCATTGCCATTCCGGGTACGACCAGCACCGCGCATCTGCGCGAGAACCTGGCGGCGGCCGACGTCCGCTTGAGCTCTGACCTCATCGCAAGGCTCGAAGGTCTGATCAACCAGCAGACGGTGAGCGGCGTGCGGTATAGCGCCCAGTCCGCCATCGAGGTGGATACCGAGGAATACTGACTAGGCGCCTGCGCGGCAGGCTCCGAGCATCGCGGGCTGAAAAATAACGAAACAAACCGCAACCCGGGCGAGATGACCGGGCCGGTGGCGCCGCGCACCATTCAGGTCCTGCCCCTCCAACATCTACGCAAAGGACCTTTCAATGAAATCCTGGATCAGACGCACTCTCTTCGGCCTGTTCGGCGCCACCATCATCCTGGGCGGCCTGACAGCTTGCGGCCATCGCTACGATCAGCACGGCTGGAACATGAGCGCAGAGGACCGCACCAAATTCCGCGAGCGAATGATCGAGCGCGTGAGCAACAAGCTCGATCTGAACGCAGACCAGAAACAGCGCCTGGTGGTCCTGGCCGACAAACTGCACGAGCAGCGCACCGCCTTCGCGGGCCAGGCCGGGGATCCGCGCGCGCAAGTCCAGGCACTGGTTGCCGGTGACAAGTTCGACCGCGCCCGGGCGCAAGCGCTGGTGTCCGAGAAGACCACCGCGGTCACGGCCAAGAGCCCGGAAGTAATTGCCGCCCTGGCGGATTTCTACGACAGCCTCACGACAGCGCAGCAGGCGAAGGTGCGGGACTTCATGCAGCACCGGCACGGATGGATGCACCGCGGGTGAAGACCCGCCCGGCGCCGTGCACAATCCGCGAATGCCCCGCATCCTGCTGATTGACGACGACGAGCAGCTGGGCGCTCCGCTGGCGGCGTACTTCGCCCGTTTCGACCTGCAGCTGAGCCAGGCCACCCGCCCCGGCGCCGGCTTGGCCCAGCTTCGCCAAGGCGGCTTCGACGTGGCCATTCTCGACGTCATGCTGCCCGAGATGGACGGCTTCGCGCTGTGCCGCGCGATCCGCAAGGAAAGTGACATCCCGCTCATCATGCTGACCGCTCGCGGCGAGGTGATGGACCGGGTGGTGGGGCTCGAGCTGGGCGCCGACGACTACGTGCCCAAGCCTTTCGAGCCGCGCGAACTGGTGGCGCGCGTGCAGACGGTGCTACGGCGGCGCGGCGCTGCACCGGTTCAAGCGACCGGCAGCACGCTGCGATTCGAGGGCCTCACCATCGATTCCGCTACGCGCAGTGTGCAGCGCCAGGGCCAGGCGGTGGAGCTGACCAGCACCGAATTCGACCTCCTGCTGCTGCTGGCGCGCGAACCCGGCAAGGTGTTCAGCCGCGACGACATCCTCAATCACCTGCGCGGCCACGAGGCCGATCTGTACACCCGCGCCGTGGACATCGTGGTGAGCCGGCTGCGCAAGAAGCTCGAGCCGCTGGACTGCATCAAGACCCTGCGCAACGCGGGCTATTCGCTCGCGGTGGCTCGTGCTTCAGTCTGAAACCACGCGCTGGCACCGGCGCGCGCACCATGCCTTGCGCAGCAGGTTGCCGCATTCGCTGAAGGCCCGGCTGGTCGCGCTGTTCCTGCTGCTGGCACTGGCCATGACGGGTGCCTTCTTATTTGGCATGCAACGGGCGCTGAGCGTTGGCTGGCGCGAAGCCGCACTGCCGCTGCTGTCCGACTACGTGGACCGCTTAGCCGCGGAAATCGGCAGCCCCCCAAGCGTCGAACGCGCGCAGGCCCTGGTGCGGCGCTTGCCCGTTACCGTGCGGATCGCGGGACCAATGGTCAACTGGCAGAGCCATCCCAAGGCCCAAGAGGGGGAAGACGGCCACATCGAACCGCACTTCACGTGGCGTGGGCGCTCGTCGCTGCTGCTGGAGCGCACGACGGCCGACGGACACCGCATCCGGTTCGGCGTGGCCATTGCGGCCTGGCAAGATCCGCCGCGTCGCGTGGGCTGGGTGACGTTGGCCGTGTTGCTGGCGCTGACTGCCCTGGCCTACGCGTATGTGCGGCGCCTGCTGCGCCCGCTGGACGACATTCATGCCGGCGCGCGGCGCTTCGGGGCGGGCGATTTTGCGCAGCCGATTCCCGTCCGCCGCCACGACGAACTGGGCGAGCTGGCCGCCGGCGTCAACACCATGGCGCGCGACATTCACCAGATGCTCGACGCCAAGCGCGCGCTGTTGCTGGCGATCAGCCACGAGCTGCGCAGCCCGCTCACTCGGGCGCGATTGAATACGGAGTTGCTGCCCGAAACGCCCGAGCTGCATGCCCAGCGCGAGGCGCTGCTGCGCGACCTGCGCGAGATGCGCGACCTCGTGACGGACTTGCTGGAGAGCGAGCGCCTGGGCCAGGGCCACGCTGCACTGCACCTGGAGCCCACGGACCTGGGCGCACTGGTGCGGGAGGCCGCTGCCGCGGCAGCGCAACCTGTGCAGGTCGACATCGCGGCCGACCTGCCGGCGCTGCCGATCGACCGGACCCGGATGCGCTTGTTGCTGCGCAACCTGCTGGACAATGCGCTGCGCCATAGTGCGAGCGCTGCCCAGGCGCCCCGCGCGAGCCTTCAGCCCGAAGGGCGGGGCATTTGCCTTTCCGTGCGCGACTACGGCCCCGGCGTTCCTGAGTCCGCGCTGCCGCACCTGGCCGAGGCGTTCTATCGTCCCGATGCCGCGCGCGAGCGTGCCACCGGTGGCGTAGGCCTGGGCCTGTACCTGTGCAAGCTGGTCGCGCAGGCGCATGGCGGAACCTTCAGCTTGCGCAACGCGGAGCCGGGGCTGGAGGTGCGCGTGGTCTTGCCGGGTTGAGTCGGTGACCGGGCGTCGCATTCGTGTCAATTTGCGTTTGGGCGCGCCGCCGCGCGCACTCGAAGTTAGTTGACGTGGATCAGGCCGGATCGGGAAACGGCGGTGGATATTGATGCGCAGCACTACGGAGAAACGCTATGCCGGCTTCCAGCGTCCGCCCGATTCCGGGCACCACGATATTCGACGGTGCGCAGGCCCAGAAGGGCTACGCTCTGAACAAGATGTGTTTTTCGTTCAACTCGGCTGATGCTCGCGCCGAGTTCCTGCGCGACGAAGAAGCCTACATCCGCAAGTTCGGGTTGAACGAAGCGCAGTCGGCAGGCATTCGCACGCGCAATGTCCTGGGCCTGCTGGCCGCGGGCGGCAACGTGTATTACCTGGCCAAATTCGCGGGCATCCTCGGCCTGGACGTGCAGGACCTCGGCGCGTCCCAGACCGGCATGACCAAGGAAGCCTTCAAGGCCCGGCTGGTCGCGCAGAACCAGCAACCCGACACCCTGCCCACCTGAGCGGAACGAGGAACGCACATGGCAAAAATCATCGGTGGCATGACCACCTCGCACGTGCCCGCCATCGGCGGCGCTATCGCCAAGGGCTTGCAGCAGGAGCCCTACTGGAAGCCTTTCTTCGACGGCTTCCCGCCGGTGCGGGCCTGGCTGGATGAGGTCAGGCCGGATGTGGCGGTTGTTTTCTACAACGATCACGGACTGAACTTCTTCCTCGACAAGATGCCGACTTTCGCGGTGGGCGCCGCGCCGGAATATCGCAACGCGGACGAGGGATGGGGAATCCCGACGCTGCCGCCTTTCAAGGGCGTGCCCGAGCTGTCCTGGCACATCATCGATCACCTGATCGACAAGGAATTCGACATCACCACCTGCCAGGAAATGCTGGTGGACCACGCGTTCACGCTCCCCCTCAAATTGTTCTGGCCGCGAGGAGACTGCCCGGTGCTGACGGTGCCGGTCTGTATCAACACCGGGCAATTCCCGCTGCCAAGCGCCAAGCGCTGCCTGGCGCTCGGCAAGGCGGTGGGCGAGGCGATCTCCTCCTGGGAGAGCGACAAGAAGGTCGTGGTGATCGGCACCGGCGGCCTCAGTCACCAGCTGGACGGCGAACGCGCCGGCTTCATCAACAAGCCGTTCGACCTGAAGTTCATGGACAGCCTGGTGAGCGAGCCCGAATGGGCCACGCAGTTCAGCATTCATGAGCTGGTCGAGAAGACCGGAACGCAAGGCGTCGAGCTGCTGATGTGGCTGGCCACGCGTGGCGCGGTACCGGGTGCGGTGCGCAAGGTGCACACCAACTACCACATCCCGATCTCCAATACGGCGGCGGGAATGATGGCGCTGGAAGCGATCTAGCGGCCAGGCAATAGCGGACGTGATTTCGCTCGCACTGCATGCGCGGGCATATGAACACCGACGGAAAGGGGAACGCAATGAGCCAGTCCCTGAGACATGAAACAGAGTTCAAACGCAGCAATTTCATCCAGTCCTGCGCGTACTGCGGTGCGCGGTTCGAGGTGCTGGTGTCGCGCCTGCCTGGCAATGACGAGGAAGAAGACTACGACTGCCCGGAATGCAGCAAGCGCTACACCACGCTGGCGGCGCTGCCGCCGCTGGTGGAGCTGCGGGCGCGGCGCAGCGACGGCAAGAACGACAGCTACCAGGAAACGATGTTCTAGAACTCGTACTCGGCCTGGAACCTGAGCGTGGTCCGCGGCGCTGCATCGGTCAAGCCGAAGAGCAGCCCGGCGTTGTACTTGATGACTTGTTTCTGGGCCACGCGGAAGCGCCCGAAGATGGCGGGCCCGGCGATGTGCGGCTGCTCCGAGTGCGGCTCCCAATGGTTCCACGGTCCGACGTCGCCGAAGCCTTGCGCGCCGAACTCGAACTCGGGACGCCAGCGGTACTTGACCTGCCATTGATATCCCAGTTCCGCCGCCTGGGC
>DATNCB010000441.1:0-2683 GCA_035571715.1 Ramlibacter sp. | reverse complement strand
ACGCCAAAGCGGTGCTGCTCGTCGATGATGGCCAGGCCCAGCTTCCTGAACTGGACCAGGTCCTGGATCACGGCGTGGGTGCCGACAACCAGCGCAGCCTCGCCGCTGGCGACCAGGGCAAGCATTTCGGTGCGCTCCTTTTTTTTCTGGCTGCCCGTCAGCCACGCGACGCGCAGGCCCTTGGGCGCGAGCAGTGGCTCGAGCCAGCCGATGAGCTTGCGGAAATGCTGTTCCGCCAGGATTTCGGTGGGCGCCATCAGCGCGCACTGCCAGCCGGCATCGATGGCGATGGCGGCGGCGAGCGCAGCCACCACGGTCTTGCCGGACCCCACATCCCCCTGCAGCAGCCGGTGCATCGGAACGCTGCGCCCCAGATCGCGCGCGATCTCCTCGCTCACCCGCCGCTGCGCCGCCGTCAGCTTGAACGGCAGCGCCGCGAGCAGTTGTTCGTGCAGCGCTCGCGGCCGCGCCGCCAGGACCGGCGATCGCAGCATCTCCCGCTCGCGCTTGCTTTGCAGTTGCGACAGCTGCTGCGCCAGCAGTTCCTCGGCCTTCAGGCGCTGCCAGGCCGGATGGCCGCGGTCTTCCAACGTCGCCAGCGGCACGTCCGGTGCCGGCTGGTGCAGGAACGACAGCGCTTCGCGCAAGCTCCACACTGCAGGGCGCAGCGCCTCCGTCACGCCCGGCGGGAAGCTGTCGGAAAGATCGGCCCGGGCCAGAGCGCTCAGCACCGCTTTGCGCAGGTATGCCTGGGGCAGCCCGGCCACCGTGGAATACACGGGCGTCAGCGCCGCCGGCAACTCGCCCCCGGCCGGCTTGAACGTGGGATGGACCATCTGCCAGCCGAGGAAGCCCCCTTTCAGCTCGCCGCGAAGCCGTAACCGGGTTCCCACGGCCAGCGCTTTTTGCTGCGAAGGATAGAAGCTGAAAAAGCGCAGCACGCAGGTGTCGCTGCCGTCGTCCACGGTGACCATCAGTTGCCGGCGCGGCCGATACACGATCTCGCAGGCGGTGACCGTGGCTTCGATTTGCGCCGTGTCGCCCTCGCGCGCGTCGCGCAGCTGCACGATCCGCGTTTCGTCCTCGTAGCGCAGCGGCAGATGCAGCGCCAGGTCGATGTCGCGTACCAGGCCAAGCTTGGCGAGGGCTTTTTGCGGCGCGGAGGCGGCCGTGGGTTGGGGCATGGGACAATTCTGCCTTCTCAATCACTTGGCACGGGTTTGTTCGGCCCTCAAGCGCATGCGCACTTACACCCTCGGCGATTTCGACTTCGCCCTGCCCCCGGAACTGATCGCCCAGCATCCCGCCCCCGAGCGCAGCGCTTCCCGCCTGCTCGATGCGACAGGGACACAGCCGGTCGATCGCATTTTTCGCGACCTGCCCCAGCTCCTCGAAGCCGGCGATCTGCTGGTGTTCAACGACACGAAAGTCGTGAAGGCGCGCCTGTTCGGCGAGAAGCCCACGGGCGGCAAACTGGAACTGCTGATCGAACGCGTGCTTGCCGATCGTGAGGTCATCGCGCACATGAAGGTGAGCAAGAAGCCGCCGGTGGGAACGGCGCTGCGCATGCACGGCGGCTTCACGGCGACGTTGATCGGCCGCTGGCCCGACGACGAAGGCCAGCTGTTCCGCTTCACACTCAGCGAGGATCCTCACAATGTGATGGAGCGGCACGGGCACGTTCCCTTGCCGCCCTACATCGAGCACGGCGACACCGCCGAAGACGCCCAGCGCTATCAGACTGTCTTTGCGCGGCATCCCGGCGCGGTGGCAGCGCCGACGGCGGCGCTGCATTTCGACGAAGCGCTGCTGGCCCAACTCGATGCGCGCGGCATCCGGCGCGCCAGCGTCACACTGCACGTGGGCGCCGGCACTTTCCAGCCAGTCAAGACCGAGGACTTCGCCGGGCACAAGATGCATAGCGAGTGGTACGAGATGCCGGCGCCGACGCAGCAGGCTATCGCGCAAACGCGCGAACGTGGCGGCCGCGTTGTGGCCGTGGGCACGACGACGGTGCGCACACTCGAATCCTGGGCACTGACCGGCCAGGCGAGCGGCGACACCAGCATCTTCATCACGCCAGGCTTCCGGTTCCAGCTCGTGGACCGGCTGATCACCAACTTCCACTTGCCCCGGTCGACGCTGCTGATGCTGGTCAGTGCGTTTGCGGGCTACGATCACATCATGAATTTGTACCGCCACGCCATCGAAAGGCGCTATCGTTTTTTCAGCTACGGCGATGCGATGCTTTTGGCACGTGCCCACTGACCCGATGCTTTCTTTCGAACTGCTCAACACCGCAGGACTCGCGCGCCGCGGCCGCCTGACGCTGAACCACGGCGTGGTCGAAACGCCGGTCTTCATGCCGGTGGGGACTTACGGCACCGTCAAGGGCGTGACGCCGCGCTCGCTGGAAGAGATGGGCGCGCAGATCATCCTGGGCAACACCTTTCATCTGTGGATGCGCCCCGGGCTGGACGTGGTCAGGCAGTTCGGCGGGCTGCACCGTTTCGAGAACTGGAACAAGCCCATCCTCACCGACTCCGGCGGGTTCCAGGTCTGGAGCCTCGGCGAGATGCGCAAGATCAGCGAGGAAGGCGTGAAGTTCGCCTCGCCGGTCAACGGCGACAAGCTGTTCCTGACGCCTGAGCAATCAATGCAGATCCAGTCATTGCTCAACAGC
>DATNCB010000440.1:0-1017 GCA_035571715.1 Ramlibacter sp. | reverse complement strand
CGGAAAGTCATCGATGTGCCGCTTCACAAGTTCCTTCAGGCCGACGGCGAGCGCCGCGTCAAAGTCGTCGCCAAGGACGACCCGGATGGAATGCGGGCGATAACGCTGGTCAAGATCACCCGCAAGGTCTTGCTCCCTCTCGCACTGGGAGAGGGCGGAGGTGAGGGCGCCTTCACGCTCCTGGAAGTCACGATCAAGACCGGCAGGACGCACCAGATCCGGGTCCATCTCGCATCGCAGGGCCATCCTATCGCCGGCGACGACAAGTACGGCGACTTCGAACTCAACAAGGCGCTGCACAAGCAGGGCTTGAAGCGCATGTACCTGCACGCGTGGCGGTTACAGTTCGATCATCCCGCCAGTGGCGAGCGCATCGAATTGCTCGCAGCGCTGCCGCCGGAATTGAAAAAGGTCGCCGACCATGCTCTCGCCGCGCCCGCGCCAGTTTGACCTGATTGCTTTCGATTGGGACGGCACGCTGTTCGATTCGACGAAGATCATCGTGCGCTGCATCCAGCGCGCCGTGGTGGACGTCGGCGGCGCCATGCCCACGGACAAAGCCGCGGCTTATGTGATCGGTCTGGGCCTCGCGCAGGCGCTGGCCCATGCGGCACCGGACGTACCTCAGGAGAAATACCGGGAGCTCGGCGCCCGCTACCGGCACCATTACATCGCTCAACAGAATGACCTGAGCCTGTTCGAAGGGGTGCTGCCGCTGCTCGGTGAACTCAAGGCCCGTCATCACTGGTTGGCGGTGGCGACCGGAAAATCCCGGCGTGGCCTGGACGATGTCCTGGACACCGTCCAGCTCAAGGGCATGTTCGACGGTTCACGCACGGCCGACGAGACGGCCAGCAAGCCGCACCCGCTCATGCTGCAGGAGCTGATGCGTGAATTCGGAACCGTCCCCGAGCGCACGCTGATGATCGGCGACACGACGCATGACCTGCAGATGGCCGTGAACGCCGGTTGCGCTGCCGTGGGCGTGAGCTACGGTGCGCACGAAAGCACGGACTT
>DATNCB010000439.1:0-2245 GCA_035571715.1 Ramlibacter sp. | reverse complement strand
ATACCAGGTGCCCCGGGTGCCATGCCTGCGGAACACCTGGGTAAGGGCGTCGGTGTATTCGGCCAGGTGCTCCAGCGGAACGGCGCAATCCTCGATGAAACTCACCGGCTTGCCGTCGCCCTTCAGGCTCATCATGATGTTCAGGCCCGCCTTGCGCACCTCCCACAGGTTCTTCTGCGGCGCGTCGTCGGTCATCCGCACCACGGAGCCGGGCAGGCCCAGGTCGCCCATCAGCTCGACCAGCTGATCCAACTTGGGCAACAGGCCGGCCTTGTCGGCGCCTGAAAACTCCACCAGCAGGATGGCCTCGGGCTCGCCGATCACCGCGCCGCGGATCACCGGTGCGAACGCCGGGTTTTGCAGCGACAGGTCGATCATCGTGCGGTCGACCAGTTCCACGGCGGTGAGCGTGGCGTCAGCTCCCAGTTTGACGATGTGCTGCGCGCTGTCCATGGCCTGGTAGAAGGTCGGGAAGTTCACCACACCCAGCACCTTCGCTTTGGGCAACTCGCTCAGTTGCAGCGTCAGCGAGCGGGTCAGCGCCAGCGTGCCTTCGCTGCCCACCAGCAATTGCGCCAGGTTGACCGAACCGTCCGTCGCGTAAGGGCGCTCGCTGCGGTTGTCGAAGATGTCCAGGTTGTAGCCGCCGACACGCCGCAGCACCTTCGGCCATTGCTGCTCGATCTCCGGTGCCAGAGCGGCGGCGAGATCCTTGATCCGGTTGCCGATCTCGCGCGCTGTGCCGGTGGAATCGGCGAAACGCCCGAACCGGTGCAGCTCGCCGTCCGAGGTCCACGCCTGCGCGCCCACCACGTTGTGCACCATGTTGCCGTAGGCGATGCTGCGGCTGCCGCAGGAGTTGTTGCCGGCCATGCCGCCGAGCGTGGCCTGCGCGCTGGTGGAAACATCGACCGGATACCACAGGCCCAGTTTCTTCAATGCCAGGTTCAGGTGATCCAGCACCATGCCCGGCTCGACCTCGGCCGTGCGCGTCGCCGGGTCGAAGTGCAGGATCTTGCGCACGTGCTTCGAATGGTCGATGACCAGACCCGCGCCGACCGTCTGCCCACACTGGCTGGTGCCGGCGCCGCGCGGCACGATCGGCACCTTCAGGTCGCGGCAGATGTCCAGCGCCAGCTTGACGTCGTCGCTGCTGTGCGGCACGAACACACCGACGGGCATCACCTGGTAGATGGAGGCGTCGGTGGCGTAGCGGCCGCGATCGGCGGGGGAGAACAGCACCTCGCCGTGCGTTTCGGCGGCCAGCCGGCGGGCCAGCAAGCCGGCCACTTCGTTGCCGGCGCGGGCGGCCTTGTCGTAGGCTTGGCCCGGGAGTTCGCGCGCGACCTTCAGCGGCAGCGGCGCGTTCATCGCCCAACTCCCGCGGCGGCCGGCGCCGGCGCGCCGCGGCGCAACTGCCCGATGACCGCGTCGCACTTGTTACGCAGGTGCGCCACCAGCAGCTCGCGCATGGCCGCGGTGTCGCGGGCCTGCAGCGCCTCGATCATCTTCTCGTGTTCCTTCATGGCACGCTTCCATTTCTCGCCGTCCTGGTTGGAGCGGAAGCGCAGTGCCTGCAGCCGCGCATTGACCTGGTTGTAGGTGGCCGTCAGCACCGGGTTCTTGGCCGCGGCATTGATCGCGCTGTGGATCTGCGCGTTGATGCGGTAGTAGTTGGACAGGTCGCGGCGCGTGTAGGCGGCCATCATCTCGAACTGCATCGCCTTGATCTCCGCCAGCTCCCCGTCGGTGATGCGCTGGGCCGCGAGCTCGCCCGACAATCCCTCCAGCCCGGCCATGACCTCGAACGTGTTGAGCACATCGGCTTCGCTGAGCGATACGGCGATCGCGCCGCGGTTGGGCAACAGCTCGACCAAGCCTTCGGCCGCCAGCATCTTGATCGCTTCGCGCAACGGCGTGCGCGAGACCTGCAGCACTTCGGCCAGCTCCCGCTCGTTGAGTTTGGCACCCGGCGAAATGCGGTTTTCCACCAGCATCTGGCGCAGGCGCTGCGCGACCTGCTCGTGCAATGCGGCGCGCGGAATGGAAACCACGTTGGCTTTCATCCTGGCTATTTTGTATGCAAAATAAATGGGTGTCAAAGTGAAGTCTTAGGTAGCGATCACATTGACAAGTGAATTTTGTATGCAAAAATAGCCCGCGAATCCACGAAGAGAAGCGCCATGCTCACGCTCGACTTTCATCCCACCGGCCGCCACTTCCTGCAGATCCCCGGGCCCTCGCC
>DATNCB010000438.1:0-1113 GCA_035571715.1 Ramlibacter sp. | reverse complement strand
CCGCTGGCGCCCATCACGGCCAAGCTGCCGCCCGAGGCCAGGCGCAGCCGCTTCGCCGTGCGCCGCCTGCTCGCCGCCCTGGGCTACCAGGAAACCATCAACTTCAGTTTTGTCGAGGAGAGCTGGGAGCGCGAGCTCGCCGGCAACACGGAACCGATCCGCCTGCTCAATCCGATCGCCAGCCAGATGGGCGTCATGCGCTCGTCCCTGCTGGGCTCTTTGCTGCAGGCGCTGAAGTTCAACCTCGATCGGAAGGCCGAACGGGTCCGCGTGTTCGAGCTGGGCCGTGTGTTCCTGCGCGATGCCTCGGTTGCCACGACCGACTCTACTGTCAAAGGTATCCACCAGCCGATGCGTGCAGGCGGCCTGGCCTACGGGGACGCCGATGGCCTGCAATGGGCCCGCAAGAGCCCCGGTGTCGACTTCTACGATGCCAAGGGCGACGTGGAAGCGCTGCTGTCGCCGCTCGAGGCGCAGTTCAAGCCGGCTGAGCACCCCGCCATGCATCCGGGCCGCTGCGCGAGCGTGTGGCTGGACGGCCGCAACATCGGCGTCATCGGGGAACTCCATCCGCGCTGGCGGCAGCGTTGGGAGCTGGCCCATGCACCGGTATTGTTCGAGCTGGACCTGGACGCCGTGATAGCCCGGCAGGTCGCCGCCTTCGAGCCGGTGCCCAAGTTCCAGCCGGCGCAGCGCGACATCGCCGTGATCGTGGGCGACACCGTCACCCACGCCGACCTCATGGATGCCGTTTACTCGTCCGATACGGGCGGGCTGCTGCGCGAGGCGTTGCTGTTCGACGTCTACAAGCCCAAGCAGGCCACACCCATTCTGGGAAGCAATGAAAAAAGCCTGGCCGTGCGCTTGACGCTGGCCAGCAGCGAAGCCACACTGACCGACGAACAGATCGACGTGGCCGTGAAGGCGGTGGTGGACCGCATCGCCGGCCGGCTCGGCGGACGATTGAGGGGATAGTCATATGGCCGCGCTGGCAACAACAATGCAAGAAGACACCATGGACTTCGCAGTCGAAACGCTGGAAACGCCGGCGCTGACGAAGGCGCAGCTGGCGGAACTGCTGTTCGAGCAGATCGGCTTGAACAAGCGTGAATC
>DATNCB010000437.1:0-2977 GCA_035571715.1 Ramlibacter sp. | reverse complement strand
CCCTAGAGCCGCATGCCGGCACGCACGGGCAATTTCCCGAGTTTTACCAACCGGGATTCCACGGCGAAAAGCGTGCGGCCCAGGTCTTCGGCGAGCTGTTTCAGCTCGGCGCCGCCGGCAAATGCCGCATCCAGCCGGGCATCTTCTTCAGCGTCCCAGGGTTTGCCGGCATTGGGCGGCAGCTCCCGCTTGGGGCGGGCGGGCTTGTCGGCCAGTGCCTGCGAAACCGCGAACAACGCGCGGATCACCGGCGGGGCGTTGTAGGGGCTGTCGGCCGGCATGACTTCGCCGGTGACGGGGTGAATGCCCTGCGCGAGGGTGTCGATGATCTGGCGTGCGGTTTGCAGTTCCATGGTTCCTCCTGATGAGAAGTTAAGTGACTGTACGTTTATACAGTTCATCCGCAACGCGACAACCGAAGCACAGGTTGACCGCCATGACGGAATGCCGGCAGCGGAGCACACTAAGTCACATGAAAAAGTTGTGGGACATCTCGCCGCCAGTGGCACCGGGCTCGCCGGTCTTCCCCGGCGACACGCCCTACGGGCAGGAGTGGTCGGCCACGCTGGCACCAGGCAACCCCGTCAATGTCAGCCGCATCACCTTGTCGCCGCACGTGGGCGCCCACGCCGATGCGCCGCTGCACTACGACGCCGACGGTTCGCCGATCGGCGCGGTGGACTTGGCGCCTTACCTTGGTCGCTGCCGGGTGATCCACGCAATCGGCAAGGGGCCGCTGGTGCGCTGGGAACATCTGGAGCATGCGGTGCGCGAGCTTCCGCCGCGCGTTTTGGTGCGCACGTACGAACGCATGCCGGCAGATCGATGGGACCCGCAGCTCGCGGCTTATGCACCGGAAACCATCGAACGGCTGGCCGCATTGGGAGTCCAGCTGGTGGGCATCGATACGGCAAGCATCGACCCGGCGCAGAGCAAGACGCTGGACAGTCATCAGGTGATCCGGCGCCTGGGCCTGCGGGTACTGGAAAACCTGGTGCTCGACGATGTGCCCGAGGGCGATTACGAGCTGATCGCCCTGCCCCTGAAGCTGATGGCGGCGGACGCCTCGCCGGTGCGCGCCGTGTTGAGGGAGCTATGAAGACGCTGCAGGACTGCCGCGAGCTCGATGGGCAAGACCCGCTGCGCGAACTGCGTGGCCTATTCACGCTGCCCGAAGGCGTGATCTATCTGGACGGCAACTCGCTGGGCGTGTTGCCGAAGGCGACAACCGCGCGCGTCGCGCAGGCGATCACCCACGAGTGGGGCCAGGGCCTGATCCGGTCGTGGAACAGTGCCGGTTGGTTCAGCCTGCCGCAGCGCCTCGGTGACAAGATCGCCCGGCTGATCGGCGCGCATGCGGGCGAGGTCGTGGCCACGGACAGCACCTCGATCAATCTGTACAAGGTGCTCAGCGCCGCCTTGCACATCGCTGGCCAGGCGGATGCGAAGCGCAAAGTGATCGTCAGCGAGCGCAGCAATTTCCCGACCGACCTGTACATCGCCGAGTCGCTTTGCAAGGAGCGCGGCTACACGCTGCGCCTGGTGGACGAGGACATGATCGAATCGAGCGTGGCCCGGGACGTGGCCGTCCTCATGCTCACGCATGTCAACTACCGCACCGGCGCGATGCATGACATGGCGGGCTTGACGGCGCTGGCGCATCGCAGTGGCGTGCTGGCGGTCTGGGACCTGGCGCACAGCGCCGGCGCGGTGCCGGTCGATCTGCATGCGGCCGATGCCGACTTCGCGATCGGCTGCGGCTACAAGTACCTCAACGGTGGCCCTGGCGCGCCTGCGTTCGTGTGGGTCCATCCGCGGCATATTGGCCGCGCCGCGCAGCCGCTGGCCGGCTGGTGGGGCCATGCGGCACCGTTCGAATTCACGCCCAGCTACCGGCCCGCGCCGGGAATCGCGCACTATCTTTGCGGCACGCAGCCGATCCTGAGCATGGCCGCGCTCGAATGCGGACTGGACACTTTGCTCGCCGCAGAGCCGATGGGAGGCATGGCGGCGCTGCGCCGCAAATCTCTGGCGTTGACCGACTTGTTCATCGAGCTGGTCGAAAGCCGTTGCGGCGGCCAGGGACTGGCCCTCGCAACACCACGCGAGCATCACCGCCGCGGATCGCAGGTCTGCCTCACGTGGCAGCCTCCGGATCAGCCCGCCGGCAACCCGGGCGCCTACGCGATCGTGCAGGCCCTGATCGCGCGTGGCGTGATCGGCGACTACCGGGCGGGGGATCGGTCCGCAAGTTCAGGACAGAGTGCCACCCACGACATCCTGCGGTTCGGCTTTACGCCGCTGTACAACCGCTTCGAAGACGTCTGGCAAGCGACGGAGCATTTGCGCCGGGTGCTCGAATCCGGCGAATGGCGGCGCCCCGAATTTGCCGAAAAACACGCGGTGACCTGAGATGAACAAGAAGCCCGAAGTCTCCCCCATTGCCGAACCCGAATCGATCGGGAACGAGGAAAAAGCGCTGCTCGATTTCAGCCAGTCCATGAGCTACGCCGATTACCTGCATCTCGACGCCATCCTGAGTGCGCAGAAGCCGCTGTCACCCGATCACAACGAGATGCTGTTCATCATCCAGCACCAGACCAGCGAGCTATGGATGAAGCTGATGCTGCACGAGTTGCGCGCGGCCATCGCGAACGTCGCGGGTGACCAGCTCGGCAGCGCATTCAAGATGCTCGCGCGGGTCAGCCGCATCATGGAGCAGCTGGTCCATGCATGGGACGTGCTGTCCACCATGACACCGCCCGAGTACAGCGCCATCCGCCCGTACCTCGGCGCCGCCAGCGGCTTCCAGAGCGCGCAGTACCGCTGCATCGAATTCGCGCTCGGGAACAAGAACGCCGCGATGCTCAAGCCCCACGCGCATCGGCCCGAGTTGCTCGCCCAGGTCCAGTCTGCCCATGAATCGCCGTCGCTATATGACGAGGCGTTGCGGCTGCTGGCGCGGCGCGGCCTGGCC